>JAGCJE010000181.1 GCA_017648225.1 Kiritimatiellia bacterium
ATTCAAGAACGCACCACCTCGTTGATCGCGATAAGCTTCTTCCAGAGTTTCTCGACTTCCGAGAATTTAATCGCGTTTGCCGCATCGCTCTTGGCGATTTTAGGATTCAGATGCGTCTCCATGAAAACGCCGTCTATGCCTGTCGCGACAGCCGCGCGCGCAAGAGCCGGCGCGTACTTTCCGTCGCCGCCCGAACCCGTACCGAGACCGCCCGGGCGCTGCACGGAGTGAGTCGCATCCATGATGACGGGGTAGCCGAGCTCGCGCATGATCAGCAGTGAGCGCATATCGGCTACAAGATTGCGGTAGCCGAACGAGGATCCACGCTCACAGAGAAGAATCTTCCTGTTTCCGGTCGATTCGATCTTGCGGATCACCTGGGCCATATCTTCGGGAGCCATGAACTGGCCCTTCTTGACATTGACCGCCGCACCAGTCTCTCCGGCCGCGACTACGAGATCGGTTTGGCGCGCGAGAAACGCGGGAATCTGGAGAATGTCGCAAACCTCGGCCGCGCGTGCGCACTGCCAGGGCTCATGAACATCAGTAATGACGGGGACGTCAAACTTCTGACGGATCTCGGCAAGAATGTCAAGACCCTCCTCAATCCCGGGACCGCGATACGAATCTACACTCGTACGGTTCGCCTTGTCGAAACTCGCCTTGAAAACGTAATTTACCTTGAGCTTCGCGGCAAGCGCCGTAAGACGCCTGGCGAGATCAAGCGCCATCGCGCGGGACTCGATCACGCAAGGCCCGGCGATGAACGTAAGTTTACCGTCTCCGAAGACGACTCCTTTATCAATGCTTATCTTCTTCATTGTGTATATTATAGCAAATTTTAAGGTTAAAAGGAGAGGGCATCAAGAGCATCGCCAAGTTTTTGACGGGCGGCATCATCTCGCTCCGCGGCCGAGTTGGAGCCCAACACGACCACGATCGCCCTTTTACCGCCGCGCTTGCCGGTAATTACGACGGAACTTCCGCCCGCATCGATATAACCGGTCTTCAATCCGTCCGTCGCCTCCGATCCGTCGGGATTGATGACTTTAAGTTTGTCTTTCACCATCACGTTGTTGTGATTCACGAACCGTACGGCGCCCTGCATGGGAAGATCCAGTTCGCAGACTTTGAGAGACGTGTATTTCAAAATCTCCGGATGGGTCCTTATGAGAGCGCGCGCCATTACAGCGAGATCGCGGCAGGTTGAAACGTTGAAGTTGTCGGTCTCGGAACGCTTATAGGGCGGCAATCCGTTGGGGTTGTAAAACCTTGTTGAAGTCATGCCCAAGGAGCGCGCCTTATCGTTCATCCGCACGACAAAAGCCTCCATCGAGCCGGAACATTTTTCGGCAAGAAAAACGGCGGCGTCATTCGCGCTTTTAACCATGATCGCCTTGAGCATCGCATCGACGCTTACGGACTGGCCCAGCCTAAGCCCGATTGCACTCGGCTGACGCAGGTGCACGTCGCGTTTCGTCTTCATAGGCGAAGCGACAACCTGATCGGTCAGCGAAAGACGCCCCGCCTTGATATCGTCAAGAACGAGAAACGCCGTCATGAGTTTCGTGACGCTCGCGGGGTAGGCGGGCGTGTCGATATTGCTGGCGAAAAGGATCCTCCCTGTAGCGGCATCGACCGAAATGGCTCCGACATACGGAGACCTCCGGTAGCGAGACTGGGCCGCAGGAACGGAATTTGGGCTCTGTACGGCACGTTGAACCGTTTTGCCCGTCTTACGCGGAGCGGCAACCGAAGATTCGGCAAGCGAAACGGAAAGCGCCGCCGCTAGCAGTATTCTTAAAAAGATTCTCACTTTACCGTATGACGCGTAGCTTTAACGAGAGTTTTCCAAAGCGTGGCGGAATCCTTGGCCGCGAGAACGGCATCGAGATTATCCTTCTTTGAAAAAGACTGTATGATGCCGGACATAAGGCGGAGATAGAAAGCCGAAACGGCAACGGGAATCGCGGACAGGAAAACGACATGCACCTTTTCGCCGCCCCAGTCGATACCCTTTCTGGATACGCCCATCGCGAGCGTAAGACCACCGCCCTCGACGCCGCGAACATGAGGAAACGCCAGCGACCCGCCGATCGCGGTCGAAAGGACGCCCTCGCGGTTCATCGCCGCCGTAACGAGAGAATCGGCATTGCTGATGAATTTGTTGTCTTCCATCAGCTTTGCGAGAGCCGTGATCGCGCCTTCCGTAGTATCGGCATCAAGATCGGCGAGCATGAGCTCCTCGGCGCTGAAGCGCGAAATGCCGGTCTTCGGGTCGTCGCGGTCGTAACGGTCGGAAACGTTATGGGCGGCATCAGCCTCGGACGCGAAAAGAATGCGGCCGCAGCTCGAGCACGTAACGAGATGCTTGGCGAGACGGACCTGCTGGCTCTGGGCGATCGGCACCTGCATGCCGCAGACGGAGCAGCAGCCGTTCGACATCGCGGCCATAACGATATGACTCTTTTTGTAGAGACGCGAATAAAGACCCGCAACCTGAGGCTCCAGCTTGTCCTGAAGAGCCGCAATGGCGTCGTTGAGAGAATCGAGGTGACTGCCGTCACCGGTCTGATGGTGCTCGTCGCGGGTGAGAACCAGCTCCTGGAGCTGCTGAAGGTTGTTAAGTTGACTTTTCATATCTTATGCGTTTCTTTCGGTATAGGTTCGTATTTTGTCCAATGTTTCTGCTGAGAGAATGTGTTCCATCCGGCACGCGTCCTCGTCGGCCGTTTCGGGCTTGACGCCCAATCTTATGAGAAATGTTTTAAGAAGCTCATGACGCGCGAGAACGCTCTTCGCAAGACGCTCGCCTTTTTTGGTAAGTTCGATCGAGGAATAAGGCTCCTGATTCACGAGTTCAAGACCCTTGAGCTCGTGAAGAGCCTTGACGACGCTCGGCATTTTAACGCCGAGAGCTTTCGCGACGTCCCGTACGCAAGCGCTCCCCGTGTCCTTTATCAGGAGATGGATCGCCTCAAGGTAATCTTCAAGACTCTGTGTCATAGAACCCATCGATCAACTCCCGAACGGACTCGTCTTTTTCATAAGGTGGGCGAATTTCACAGCCTCTATCGAGTCTTCAAGCTGCAGAGGGAACGGCGCCGCCGTACGCACGGAATCATATACGGATTTCCAGAAGGCGCTCGGCCCGTGTAGAGTATCCTTAGGCAAGGACACTTCGCTCGTCACCACAGGAATGTCTTCATGCATATCGTCCAGCGGCGGAGTCCTAACGCTGGAACGGCGGCGGGTAAACTTGTATTCGGGATCAACCACCGTCAATGTGCCTGTCGGAGAATTCGCGTTTACGGAGAAAACTCCGAGTTCGCCGCGTATCATGAACGACGGCGCTCTGTTGGGAGCGAGCACTCCGCCGTTAAATTCGATGTCGGCCGAAATCTGGGTGCGCGTTTTGAGGTTTACGTGCGCGTAATCTTCGGCGTCGCCGAGCGATGCGATACGCTTAAGTTCGCTCCACATCTGAATCGGCGGCTGGGGCAGAAGCTTGAGGGCCTGAAGAATCAGATCCGTCATCGCGTAATACGCGGCCCCGCCGCCGAGACGCTTAACCGTCTGCCAGTCGTCGCGGCGGATGAAATCTTCACGCCTAAGACATATCTGGTAAATTTCGCCGAGACGGGAATCCGCCATCATCGTTTTGGCGAGAAGGAAGTCCGGCGCGAAAAGCCCGCGCTGAAGGACCAGAAGCCTGTTCTTGGCCTTGGTCGCCGCACCGCGCAGAAGCTGCGCATCGTCGAGCGTAAGCGCCATAGGCGACTCGAGAAGAGTCCAGCGGCCGCGCTCCAGCGACATGAGAGCATGCTTTACGTGATCGGAGGAGCATGTGGCGATATCGACCAGATCGATATCACGCTCGTCCAGCATATCGGAAAAACGGCGGAACATCTTGCAGTCCGGGAAATCACCTGCAATCATATCGCGTCGTTCTTTCAGAATGTCGCACGCGGCGACAACCTTGAAAAGCGCGGGGTGCGCTTTAAAAACGGGATAATGGCTCGAGAAAAACGAGCGTCCCAATCCGACTACTGCCACGCGCACCGGCGGGCGTTGGTATTCAAGCCTCATTTCTTCACGATCTCCGTTATGGCCGACAAGAATTGGGCTACGTCGGTGAAGCGTCTGTATACGCTGGCGAAACGTATATAGGCAACCTCATCGACCCTGTGAAGTTCCTCCATCACAAGCTCTGCAATCGCTTCTGACTTGACCTCGTCGCCCTCGAGTCTCTCGACGACATGGTCGATCATCGTACGGATCTGCTCGTCGCTGACGGGGCGCTTTCCGCATGCGCGACGGATCGCCTTGTCGACCTTCGAGCGGTCGAACGGCTGACGGGACCCGTCGCTTTTTATAACGAGCACCTCATCGCGGTCGATTTCCTCATAAGTGGTGAAGCGGTACCCGCAACAAAGACATTCGCGACGTCGGCGAATCGCGGCACCCTCGCGCGCCGTGCGCGAATCGAGCACCTTGTCGTTGTCTTTGGAGCATTTGGGGCACTTCATCTGTTTTACTTTCCGTTAGGACACATCGTGCAGTGACGGCAATCGAGATTGACGGGCAGCGGCGGCGGCGCACCGTGGCGGCGCGCGTTCCATTCGCCCAGACGGTTTACAAGAGCGAGAAGAAGCCCGAGCGCTATAAAGCCGCCGGCGGGAAGAATCGCCAGGGTCACCGGAGAATCAAAAAGATTTTTAACCGCGATATCTCCCCAGACCGTGACGGAGCCGGAGCCTATCAGTTCGCGCACCGTGCCCACGAAGGAAAGAGCCAACGTGAATCCGAGTCCGGAGCCAAGCCCGTCGGCGAACGAAAGAACCACCCCGTTCTTGCTCGCAAACGCTTCGGCACGGCCAAGTATTATACAGTTGACGACAATAAGGGGAATAAAGATTCCAAGAGATTCAGAAAGCGACGGCAAGAACGCCTTCATGAGAAGATCTACCGCCGTTACGAAAGTCGCGATGATGACGATATAGCAGGGAATATGAACCGCCGGAGGAATCACCTTGCGCAAAGCCGAAACGAGAACGTTGGAGCAGATGAGAACGAACGTCGCCGCAAGACCCATGCCGAGCGAATTCTCAAGACTTGTCGTCACCGCCAATGTAGGACACAAACCCAGAACAAGCCGAAAAATCGGATTGTTCTTGAATATTCCATACCAAAAGGTTAACAATGTTTTCATAATAGTATCTTTATTATACTTTTTTTTTGCCTCATGCGCAAGCACGAAATGCATGAATGCAAAAACCGCGGATATATGCCGCAGGATCAAAAAACTGACGCGCAGTCGGCGGCGATCTGAGTCTTCAACTCTTCGAAAGACGCAAATGTTCTCTCGGGCCTGACGAATCTGACGAACTCGACTTTCAATTCCGAGCCCTCGTCAAGCCCAATTAACCCGGACGGACAGTCGCCTCTGAAATGAATCTCCAAAGTCTTCTCTTTCCACGCCGCTTCACCCATCGTCGGAGCGTATCCGAAATTGGCGATGGCCTTAATTCCAAATACAAGCACCTCGTAAACTCCGGCGGGCAGTACCGGCGGCGAATTCAGGATTTTCAAATTTACCGTCGGATAGCCAAGTTCACGCCCGATGCCTTTGCCGCGGACGATTCCGCCGGTCACCCTCCAGTTCCGACCGAGCATCCGGCTTACCGAATTCAAGTCACCTTTTTCAAGCGCCGCACGTATCCTCGTCGAGGAGATACGCTCTGCGTCAAGTTCCGCGTACGGAACGACCTCGACTTCAAATCCGCGAGCACGCAGAAATTCCGCATCCCCTTTCGCGCCCGCCCCGAACCGCCAATCGGCACCGCAGCGGACTTTGGAATAAGATCTGATAAAATCGATAAACTTCTCGGGCGGCATCGAAGCGAGTTCAGAAGTGAAATCGAGAGCGATTACGTTCTTAACTCCGCACGACCTGATAAATTCCTCTTTCTCTGAATACGGCATGAGAAGCGAAGATGCCGATTCGGGACGAAGAATCGAGGACGGATGATTTTTGAAAGTGAGCGCCGCGTCGGCCCCCGCCAATATCCGGCGGTGACCTATATGGACGCCGTCGAAAAACCCTACCGCGACAACGCCCGGCATAATCAGAACTCCTTGACGAACGGCTTCACGAAGGACGCAAGATCGCCCATTTCGGCCTCAAGAAGCTTATCGAACGGAACCGCGTCCTCCACTGCCCAGCGGCCGACTTTAAGGCGTCTTAAACTCTCGAGCGCAGCGCCGCAACCGACAGCCTCGCCGAAATCATTGATAAGCGTACGGACGATAAGCCCCTTGGTCGCGGACAATGTGAACGCGGCGGAACCCTCAAGCGCCTCCGAAACGTCAAACCTGTAGACATGGGCGAGAAACGGCTTGTGTTCCCCCGTATCGGCTGTTTCATATCCGGCGGAACCTTCGCGCCTTACGCTGCACCAGCGGCTCTCGGTCTGAAAAACATCTCCTTTGAACTCGCCGACCGTCTCCGCGACCTTCGCGGCGAAATCTGCGGGCGCTTCGGCGCGTGAGACGACATCGCCGTGGATATCGTGGGTATTGGTCTTAAGCCCAAGGCGCATTGAACCGGAATAGAGCCTGTCGGCGCCCATGACTTCGCCCGTAAAACGATTCGCGTCGTTCAAAAGGAGAATGAGAAGCCCCGATGCGGACGCGTCGAGCGATCCGCCGTGACCTACCTTCACGAGATTGAACTTGCGCTTGACCGTTTTGACGACGGTCGAAAACGACAGCCCGGCAGGCTTGTCGATCAGAAGAAGACCGCTCAGGTCTTCAAGCATTTTAAGCTGGGTCAGATTGGCCATCTTTATCGGCAGTGTCTTCGACCGCGGGAGGGAGTTTGTCGAGAAGCGCCAAAACGGCATCGCCCTGCTCAAGCGAACGATCGAGCTTGAATACAAGGCGAGGCGTGAACTTCATGCGAACCTCGCGGTTGATGGCCTGCTGGAAAAACTTCGCTCTCAAGGCGAGATGCTTTACAGCCATCTCCTTAAGCTTCTCATCACCGAAAACGGAGACGTTGACGGTCGCGTCGCGCAGATCCTTGCCGCACTTGACGCCCGTAACGGTGATGAGACCCGGAGCGACGCTGTCGCCCTGCATGACCGTAAACATGCTCTCGGCTATAACGCGCCTTAAAAGCGAATTGATTCTCTGGAGTCTGTCTACGCTCATAAGCTGCGGGGGAGCTGTTCCATCTGATAACATTCGATCGTATCGCCGACCGCGAAGCCTTCGAAATCGAGGAAGCACACACCACATTCCTGCTGTCCGGCGACTTCCTTGACCTCGTCCTTGAAGTGACGGAGCGTCTGAACCTTACCTTCCCAAACCTGCTTCTTGTTGCGGAAGATACGGTAAAGTTCCTTGGCGACGAGCTTGCCGTCGAGCATCTGGGATCCGGCGATTTTGCCGAGCTTGCCGATATCGTAGATGGCCTTGATCTCGGCGTGGCCGAGAACGACCTCCTTGTACTCGGGCGGCAGAAGATCGAGCATGCAGTTCTTGACGTGATCGAGAAGTTCGTAGATGATTCTGAACGAATTGATCTTGACGCCGTCGTGACGGGCCTGACTCTGAACGCCGGAATCGTTGGAAATGTTAAAACCGACGATAATAGACTTGCCGGCGGCTGCCGTCTTCACGTCGGTAAGCGAGACGTTGCCCGTACCCGTACCGATGATTCTGAGCGAAACCTTCTCGCTCTTAATCTGACCGAGAGCCTCGACGATCGCCTCAAGGGAACCCTGGGTATCAGACTTGACGACGACGTTGAGTTCGCGCTTGCCTTCGGCGGCCATACGCGACATGAGAGCGTCGAGCGTCGCGGCCTTCGAGGTCGAGAGCTCTTGCTCTTTGCGCTCGCGGGCGGCTTCCTCGGCGAGGGTGCGCGCGCGCTTTTCATCGAGCATAACACGGAATTCGGCGCCGGCGTCCGGAACGCCCGAAAGGCCCGTGGCCTTGACGGGAGTGGACGGAGGAGCCTCCTTGATGCGGCGGCCGTGATCGTCGATGAGAGCACGGACCTTGCCGAAATGCTCGCCGATGAGGAGCGCGTCGCCGACCTTAAGCGTACCGCCCGTGACGAGAAGCGTCGCGCAAGGACCGAGGCCCTGCTGAAGTTCGGATTCGATGACGTAACCGTTGGCGCGGCGAGAGGGATTCGCCGTAAGCTCAAGAACTTCGGCCTGAACGAGAATATTCTCGAGAAGCTCGTCGACGCCTTCACCCGTCTTTCCGGAAACAGGGCAACAGATGATGTCGCCGCCCCAATCTTCAGGCGTGAGGCCCTTCTTCTGAAGCTGCTGCTTCACGCGATCGACGTTGGCGGTCGGCTTGTCGGCCTTGGTGATGGCGACCATGATCTGAACGCCCGTCTGACGCGCAACGGCGATACACTCTTCGGTCTGAGGCATGATGCCGTCGTCGGCCGCGATGATGAGAACGGCGATGTCGGTAAGCTGGGCGCCGCGGCTGCGCATCGCGCTGAACGCGGCGTGGCCGGGAGTATCGAGGAATGTGATCTTCTTGCCCGCGATCTCGACCTGGTAGGCGCTGATCTGCTGTGTGATGCCGCCCGCTTCACCCGCTGCGACGTGTTCCTTGCGGATCCAGTCCATAAGCGTCGTCTTACCGTGGTCGACATGACCGAGGAACGTGACGACGGGAGCGCGAGGCTTAAGAGTCTCGGGAGCGTCGTCCGGTATGAGATCGTCTGCGTCGATAGCCTTCAAAACGGGCTTCGCCGCCGCCTTGTCGCGGGCGTGCTCGATAGTAACCTTGAAGCCATACTTCTCGGCGATCTTCGTGGCGATATCGGGTTCGACGCGCTGGTTGATCGATGCGAGAATCTTAAGCGCCATCAGATCGGCGATAAGACGGTTCGGCTTGATGTTGAGCTTCGCGGCAAGATCCTTTACGATGACGGCGCCGCGGATGGAAATTTCGCGAGATTCCTCGTTAACGCTTATGCGTCCGCCAGGCTGGGGAGCAGGAGCGGCAACGCGGGGAACGCGCTTATCAAACGCGCGCTGGGCGTCACGGCCCTTCTTGTCCTTGCGGCTGCTGCGGCTGTCGTCGTCATCATAATCGACATTGACGGGTTTCGGAGGACGGGCCTTCGGCTGAGCTGCGACGGTGATCTTGACGGCAGGAGCCGGTGTCGCATGCTGAAGCGGCTTAAAGCCCGCAGCGGAAAGACCGACCTTGGTGACCACCTTGGGAGCCTTGACCGGATTGACGGAAATTTTAGGTTTAACCCCAGGCGCCATACGGATAGCCGGCTTCTGGGGCGCGGCGGAAACAGAAATCTTTGGAGCGGCGGGAGCGACCTTTACGGGCTCGGCCGGCTTCGGATATTCGACGATCTTCGCCTTGGGTTCCTCCTCGGCGACCTCCTTCTTAACCTCCTTAACCTCGACAGGTTCTGCGGGAGCGACCGGCGCAAGACGGACAATCTTACCCTCGGCTGCGGCCTTAGCCGTCGCGAGATGGGCGGAAAGACGGTCCCTGTCGGAATCGACGACTTTCTTGCGCATTTCTCCGGCCTTGGCGCGCTTTGCCGCGCGGACAGACTCGACATCGGCGCTCTTGCTCAAACCGGCGACGGCCTCCTTAAGAGAAGCGAGATCGCTGGCATCGATCGAACTGATCGCGCTTGTAACCTCCGCTCCGCAGCTTTCGGCGGCCCTGAGAACATCGGCGCTGGTAACGCCCGCCTCTTTAGCTAATTCATATACTCTCATACGCAAACCCTCAACTCTGAAAACCTGTTGAAATCTTATTCGTCAATCGATTCGCCGCGGGTTAAAGCCGCAACGGCCTGAGCCGCCGCGTAAACGCCCTTGGCGGTAACCTCGTCGAGCCCAGTCGCCGCGATGAAGCTCGTCTCGTCTTCCTCGACGATGCCTTCGACGGTAAGGAAGCCGGCGTCCGCCATCTGCGTCGCGACGGCAGTGGAAACGGAGAACGTTTCGGCAAGTTCCTTGACCGCCTCGGCCTTCTGATCTTCGAAGCTCGCCGCGGCCATGGATCTCTTAACCTCGATATGCCATCCCGTAAGCTTGGTGGTAAGACGGATGTTCTGGCCGCGCTTGCCGATAGCGAGCGAATACTGATCGCCGGCCGTAACTACGTGAACCGTGTTGTGGTCGACCGGATCAACTTCGATCGACTCAAGTTTGGCGGGAGAGAGCGCCGCCGCAACATACTGACGGATATCTTCGTTCCAGCGGACGATGTCGATCTTCTCGCCCGAAAGTTCGCTGACGATCGCTCTTACGCGGCTACCGCGCTGACCGACGCAGGCGCCGACGGGATCGACGTTCTCGTTGGCCGTTCTAACGGCGATTTTCGCCCTGAAACCCGGATCGCGGCTAACGCCCATGATTTCCACAACGCCGTCGGTAATCTCGCTCACTTCGAGACGGAAAAGCGCTTCAAGGAACTTGCCGCTGGCGCGGGAAAGTACGACGCTTGCACCCTTCGCCTCGGGGTCGACGCGAAGAACGATGGCGCGGATGGGATCGCCTACCTGGAACTCTTCGGTCGGGATACGCTCCTTGGCGGGAAGAACCATCTCAGTCTTGCCGACGGTGACGTAGGTGTCGCGATGCGAAACGGCGGAGACGGTGCCGGATACGATATCGCCTATACGATCCTTATATTCGGAGAACGTATTGGTACGCTCGGCGTCGCGGATCTTCTGCATAATCATCTGACGCGAAGTCTGAGCGGCGATTCGTCCGAGGCGGGAAGCGGGCATCTCGACCTCAAGAGCCTGCCCCTCTTTTACGGGAATACCTTTGTTAAAGCGTTTCGCGCGCTCGAGCGAAATGAAACCGGGACCGGTATCCTCGTCGGAGCAGATAAAGGTATCGTAAACGTGGAGCGAAAGATCTTTGCGATCGATGACAACCCGAAGATCATTAGTAACGTCATGATTCTTCTTGGCAGCCTGGGCAAGCGCCTGCTCAATAGCCGTAAGGACGATTTCACGACTTACGCCGCGCTCCGCTTCGATATGCTGAACAACCGCCAGCAACTGACTGTTCATTGCCATTTTTTCGCTCCTTCGTGTCAAAAATCAATAAAAGGCCACCGGATCGACCCACCCGGATCGCCGAAGACTTGCGGATATTCTATCAAAAACGGCAAGGAGTGGTCAACCCGCATTCACCTAACACCGACATCACAATGCACCAGACATTTTCATATCCAAATACCACCGCTTCCATTCACCCGAAAGAATCTTGTTACACCAGTTAACATAATTTGTATTACCTTGCAAAACGCTTTCAGCTTTTATCTTCTGAACAATATTGCTAATGCCTGGACTTTCGTAATTTAATGCTAACTGATGCTCCATCTCTGTCCCATAAGGATCCAACATAAATTTAACAGTCTCCCACCTATTAGTGTATAAAAGCGAACACGATGGCGTAATAACAGTATTTACAAAATTCGTATAATTATCATACCCTGAATATCCAACCGCGCTCAGCACCGTAAAGCGAACCATCTCATTCGTTTCATAAGTTCGCCAGTCTGCGGCTATCGACGCACAATTATTAGAAACAATTTCAACTAAATTGGTAAATCGCGCTAAATGAATTCCGTCCAATTCAAAATTCACTCCTCCACCACGAACTCCTGAAAAAAAATATTCAGGAGTTCTCTGGCGTCCTAGAAAAACATAATCTGAATACACATGCATAGTCTTTGTATAAATGTTAGTTACCAAAGAATTTTCTTGTGAATAGCAAATCCTTATATTAAATCCCAACAAAATTGCGAACATCACTACAATAGCTTTCATAACAATTCTCCCTATTACATCATTTTACGGTATATTTTACTGTTCCATCTAACATTTTCTTGGCATTTCGCCCTACTCCATTCTCTCGCGCACTTACAGTCCACCCATCATAGTCTACAATTCCGCAATGGCCAGAACCTTTTGAGTTGTACCAGCCCGCTATAAATCCCGGCTCTGGATAAGCATTGCCGAGATAAACCCAATCACCCAACCCCGTTCCTCTCGCCCAATCATTCGCGACGGGTGGATATACATTACCTAGAATCCATGTTTTATTATGTGGAATTGAAAAACCAGACTCTATCGCTATATCAGCTACAAATCGATTACACTTCCAACCTCCATCCTCAACAGAAGAAAAACCATGTTTTCCTTCTAAATACATATACTTCCCATACTCCGTTCGCCCTAAATGCTCTAATGCTGTGTTTCTCAATCTCAACATCCCCTCTGATCGAGCGACACCAAAATGATCGTATTCACCTTCCTCACAAGGACCAATTCTCTCTTTAATCTCCTGACAATACCCTTCGCTTTCCATATGTACAAACACGGTCTCGTTAGATTGAGTACCGTAAACTAAACGGGCCTTAAGCGCAAACACTCCGGCCGATGGCGTAGGAATTGATGCATCCCGCCCAGCGTTATAGAGAAGTTGCCACTCATCATAGTTACCATTGTTACGACGCCTGGCCGTATACCACTCGATTTTCGTACTTACAACGCTATCAGACGGTAACACTTCAAAAAATGCGCCGACAGGCGTTCCTTTAACAACGCACATTCCCGTATCCGGCGCACCGCGAATAATGAGAGACGACGGATTCAGCACAGTCAAGGCAGTCTCGGCTGACATTGAATTGGAAGATGCATCTATAAATTCACATTTCAATCTTACATCTCCGTCCTGGAAACTTTCGCTAAGCCCGTCTATATCAAATTTGCAAGTGTATGATTTAATATCATCAATCGAAATTTCTTTGGGGAGGCTTGGCGAAACCGAAACTTTATCCGCACCTTGACAAAGAGAAACCCGCAACGTACCATTAGTTTCGACATCTGAAATCATACTCACCACAATGCTGCCGGGCTTACTCCCCGCCATTTGCTTACTTTTCAAAATCAAAGCCGACGGTCCAGAAATCGCGCACGTCACCATCGGATTTTCATTCGTTCCGTACGTTGCGCCGCTCAACGTTGAATATAACATTCTATTGGCAATACGCACTCTTACAGAAAGATCAAAATTCTCCCTCCTAGGCATCCCGTCTACATACACCAATGTTTCTCTAGAGTTCGGCGAAGCAATGCTAATCCTGTCATCTGCGGTAATCCATTCGCAATGAATTGCAGATTCATCTATCCGACAATCACTAAACATCGCGGAAAAAGCCTTCGGAAAATCTCCATCCTTCAAATGCAGAATATCGGGAGAACCTCTCAGTCGAGGAAGCCAAACAATGATTCCTGGATTATATTTAGTAGGATAAGAAGCCTCCACGCCGCCATCCTCGGTCCAAACGCCTGCACCCGCATTCGCATTAAGCTCTTCAATCTCGGAATATGAGTTATTCTCCAAATCGTCAGTCCAACTATAGGTAGCCGTTTCCATAAACGGCCACGTCGTAAACTGATACTCAACACCCTTCTCCAATAAAAAGACGTATTCGCCGGCGTTGGTTACTGCAACAGAATAATCGCCGACGGAGATTTGTGTCGTTTCGAGAGGCTTTTCTGGTACTGTAACGGTGAGTTTATATAAACCATTTGTAAGATTAACGCCAACTTGATCGTCAACCCACTGAGAATAACCGACCGAAAGTATCTCGTTCGCGTTCGTGAAGTTCGCCGCAACCCATTCGTCATCCTGGCCAAAGCCATTATGCTCGAACGGCAACTGACGCGAAATGAATCGCTCAACGCCGTTGGTAGCGACGAGAATATCGCCGCTTCTTCGGAGCTCAATACGCCCGTTTATAACACTATTCGTTTCGCGATTCACAAGACCATTATACCACGAATAGACATACTTTGCCTCATTAGTTTCTGACGCGGCGAAATA
>JAGCJE010000182.1 GCA_017648225.1 Kiritimatiellia bacterium
CGATACCGCATCCGTCCGCAAAATCGCCGAAGGCGATTACAATGTCCGCCTTCTTCGCGAGCTCCTCGCTGCGGCGTACGCCCTCGGCCTCGATCTCTCCAAAATTCTCGCCGCCTTTGCGGATACCCGCCGTGTCGACAAGCTTAACGGGCCAGCCGCGGATATCCGCCCACGCCTCGATCGAGTCGCGCGTCGTTCCCGCGACATCAGAGACTATGGCCCTCGCCTCAGAAAGAATCGCATTCAACAGAGAACTCTTACCGGCGTTAGGCGGGCCCAATAAAACGACAAGCGCTCCTTCGCGCAAAATCCGGCGTTCCTTAAGCCGCGCCGCTTCCGCGTCGATGGCTTTTACGAGTGACAAAGTTTTCGACTCAAGCTCCTCAAAAAACGAATCCGCGAGATCGCCTTCGTCGACGTCGAGGGAATACTCAAGCTCACTCGAAACCGCAACCGCCTCATCATAAAACCGGCGGACCGTATGCCTGATGCCGGAAACTGACGATTCGTCCGCGACGAGTTCGCCGAGCGCCGCGTCTGCGGCACGCTCCGTTTTGGCGTCGATGAAATCAAGAAGCGCCTCGGCCTGTTCAAACGACATTTTCCCATTTAAAAAAGCACGCTCGGTAAATTCGCCACGACGTGCAAGCCGAGCGCCCGCATGAACCGCCGCGTCTAAAATCCGCTGCGGCGCGACTGTGCCGCCGTGACACTGAAACTCGACGACATCTTCGCCGGTAAACGAATGAGGAGCTTTAAACGAAAGCAGAAGTCCCTCGTCGAGAATTTTATCGCCCTCGGAAAATCTCGCGAATACAATGCGTCCGACGCGCGGCTCCTTTGAAGAAATGGTTGAGGCGATTTCAAATGCGCGCGGCCCCGAAACCCTAACAACGGCAACGCCGCCGCGACCCAAAGGGGTAGCGACGGCGGCTATCGTATCTTCGCGCAAAGTCATTACTTTTTGCGGCGGAAGAACCTGCGCATTTCGTCGGCCGTCTGACAGGCGGCGAGACGCTCCGAACCGTTGTCGGCGCGAAGAGCGCGCGAGATGTAGCTCATAAGCTGGAGGTACGGCGTCTGGGCCTGATTATTGGCGAGTGTAAGAACGATAATCTTAACCTGGCTCTTATCGATCGTTTCGTAATCGGAAAGCATTCCGCCGTCGGAACCAGAATAATCGACGAGCGCCACGGCGCCGGCAATGCTTACGACATTTTTATCACGGCCGTGCGGAACGGCGATGCCGCGGTCAAGACCGGTAGGCATCGATGCCTCCCGGCGAAGAACGGCCTCAACCGCCGTTTCGACGTTCTTGACGTGATTGGGGCAGGCCTTCGCGACCTCTTCAACCATCTTGCGGATCGCCTCTTCCTTTGTCGCGGCCTTGAACTTAGGAAGCATTACGAAACCCTGGAGGTAACGGCCTACTGCTTCGGGACCGCGGGCGATTTTTTCGGGAGCCGAAATCATCTTCTCCATTTCTTCGCGGCGGATAGGCTTGGCGATAGAGCGGGCGAGATCGTTGATCTGGCTTACGACTTCCATCCAAACCGTCATTACGATCGCCTCTTCGGCGGGCGTGCATTCAAAGCGGATCTTGTTCTCGTCGCGGCGGACCGAAATCTCGATCGCGTCTATCGCAACGTCCCAGATGTGATCGGCCTGGGAAAGGCAGGTTACGAAAAATCCCTCGTTGCGGAATTCATGAAGAAGTTTACCCATCATGATTTCGGCAACTCCGACGTCCGCAAGTTCAAATTCGACTGCGCGTGATCCGTCAGTCGACGGTTTCGGATTCCTTACACCCTTCTTCTTCGACTTAAAGAGCGCGACGAGTCCGGGCGGCGCAACCATCGTCGTAATAAGAGTCATCATAATGCCGATGCCGAAAATCTCCTGCGAAAGATAGCCGGCGGAGAGACCCAAGCCCGCAATGATGAGCGCTACTTCACCGCGCGGCACCATGCCTGCACCAATTCTGAGCGAGCCGAGCAGATTAAAGCCGCAGCAAAGCGACGGAAGCATACAGCCTACAACTTTGGCCACAACGGCGAGGGCCGTATAAATCGCGCCGAAAATAAGAACACTCTTCGAACAAAGAGCTGAAACGTCGACCATCATACCCATCACGCAGAAGAAGATCGGTACGAGGAACGTGTAAACGGGAGTGAGCGTCTCCTGTACCATGTGCTTAATGTCGGTGCGCGAAAGGGCGAGACCCATAACATACGCGCCGATAATCATCGCAAGGCCCATACATTCGAAAAAGCCCGCGAGAATAAGCGACAAGCCGAACGCCATCGTCGCGATAACCGTCGGAGAGCGGAATGTCGTCTTTAGGAATTTCGCGATATGACGCGCCGCGAGAACACCGATAATCGTGGCTCCAAGCCAAACGCCGAACGACTTAACGGCGACAAATCCGATATGCCCCCAGTCAATCGATGCTCCGGCTCCGCCAGCCCCTTTAGATGCAAGATTCGCCGCGATGATGCCGTTGCCGATCGCAAGAACGACAAGCCCGAGCACGTCATCAACTACAGCACCGGCCATAATGGTCGTACCTTCTTCAGAATCGAGTTTCTTTCGCTCGGAAAGAATTCGAGCCGTAATACCTACCGATGTCGCCGTGGACATAATTCCCATGTAAAGAGCCGCCGGATCAGTCATCGCCTGAGCGAACGGA
>JAGCJE010000183.1 GCA_017648225.1 Kiritimatiellia bacterium
CGGCGATTATGAGCTTGAAATCGCCGATGCGGACAGCGAGGTTAAATACAGTTCGACCTTTTACGCGAGCGATTGGGGGGATGAGTCGGTGAGAGCATCTCTCGGAAATCCCTCTTCCGTGACGCTTACCGCCGACAAGAACTTTTACCGCCCGGGAGACAAGCCTAAAATCCGCGTAAAATCGCCTTTTACCGGTAAGGCGCTTTTGGGCGTTTTCCGTGAAGATCTGATTTACACCGAGGTAGTCACGCTTACGAACGCCACAACCGAAATAGAGCTTCGTTCGCTCGACGCGAAATGCGCCCCGAATATCGATGTTTCGCTCAGTGTCGTTCACGGGGTTTCTCCGAAGACGAACCATCTTGCCGCTCGCGCCCACGGCGAGATAGCGCTTTCGGTACGCCGCGCTGAAAATGAGATTGAAGTTAAGGTCGACGCGAAATACACCGGCAGAAATCTTGATGTCGCGCTTGAAGCGCCCGGATCCGCGACGGCTGTCGTAACTGTCGTTGACGAGGGGATCAATATCTTGACAGACGAGATGACCCCTGATCCGATCGCGGCGTTTTCTTCGCTGCGTGAAGGGGAGAAGTATCTTTATGATCTTTACAACCGCCTTCTTCCTGTTGCAGACGAGGGAGAACTCGCCGCTTCAGGGCTTAAAACGGGCGGTGACGTCGGATCTCATCTTTTAGGGCGCGTAAGTCCCGTCGGCTCGCGCCGCTTCAAGCCGCTCAGCATCTGGAAGAAGTGCGTCCCTGTCAAGGACGGCAAGGCTGACGTTTCGTTCAACCTCCCCGAGTTTGCGGGCGAGGTCCGTGTTACGGCGGTAGCTTACTCGAAGAATGCTGTCGGCGCAACATCCGGCCAGTTCAAAATCACCCCTAAGCTCGTCGTTCAACCTGACGCGCCGCGTTTTGTCTCGCCCGGGGATGAGTTTACGATTACGCTCCCGATGACGAACCGCTCCGGTAAAGACGGAGATGTCGCGTACAAGATTTATACGATCTTTGACGGCAAGTTTGAAAAGTCGAAGCCTTTCCAGGCGGGGGAAATTTTCGTTAAAAAGAACTGCACCAAGACGCTTCCTTTTTCCGTTACGGCCCCCGCGAAGCCGGGTCACATCAAGATCGTTTTCGAGACCTCGGGACTTGGCGAAAATCATTATCATGAGATTGAGCTGCCGGTCCGTCCCGCGACGGCGTGGCGCGCTACGTCAGGAGTTGAAGTTCTCAAAAGCGGCGAATCATTTAAACTGCCTAAGGCTGGGGGCGAGTTTTCCAAGTTCACCTACAGCGTTTCGGAGTCTCCCGCTTCGGAACTGAAGGACGCTCTCGAGTGGCTCGCCGATTATCCTTACGGTTGTCTTGAACAGACGGTCTCGCGCGTCTTTCCGCTCGTAACCGCCGGCGGCGTCCTGAATACGTTCAGTTCAATAGAGGCCGCAAACAGAGCTGAATATGTCAATGCGGGCCTTCGCCGTGTCGAGTCGATGTTCGTCAATTCTCACTTCATAACCTGGCCCGACTGCACTAATTCGGCGGCGGACAGAGATCTTTCGCTTTATGCGGCCCATTTTGTCGCGGAAGCGCTAAAGTCGTCTGAAGAATTCAAGTTCAATTCTTACGGGTCACTTATAGGAATGCTTCGTGATTATGCAAGAGACGGTACGCATTCCGTCTCGGCGTACGCATGCCATACGCTGGCGCTGGCGGGCAAACCTGATAAGGGCCAGATGTATTCGCTTTACGATTACCGTTCGGAGCTCGACGCTCTTTCGCGCGCACGTCTTGCGAGGGCGTTCCTGCTGACGGGCGATCGCGTCCGCGCGTCTGAACTTCTCTCGAAGAATGTCGCTCCAACGTCAGTCAAGGAAGCGTCGTTCACGCTTATCGCGCTCCTTGAACTCGGCGGCGACGATAAGCGCGTCAACGAGCTCGTTAAATATCTCTCGTCAAAGCGCTGCAAGTCCCGTTATTCATGGAGCACAACTTCCGACAACGCTCACGCCGTCCTCGCGCTTGCCGAATACTTCCGCCGTATGCCCGCCTCGCTCGGTTTGAGCGACGTGAAGGAGTCGGACGGCGTCGCTAAAAACTTCGGCGCAGGAACGGCTTTCCTTTCGTGGAGCCGTCTTGATCTGCCGAAACCCGAGGAAGTAAAAGCGGAATCAAACGGGCTTAAAATCGAGCGCGAGTATTTCACCGCTGCCGGAGAGAAGTATGATTTTGCAAAGGCTGAACGCGGCGATTTCGTTATCGTCAGAATAGCGGTTGCCTCAGAGGAGGAGCGAGAGATAAGCGATCTTGTCGTCGAGGATCTTTTGCCCGGAGCGTTCGAAGGCATGCGTTCGCCGATTGTCCCTAATGTTTACGGCTGGATGGACTCCGATGCTCATAATTGGGTCCTCCGCCATGAAGTGAGAGACGACCGGATTCTTGTTTTCTCCGGAAAGTTCCAGATGAAAAAGAACGGCAAGTATTATTTCCATTATCCCGTACGCGTCGTTTCCGCAGGAAAGTACGCTTTGCCGGGCGTTTCGGTCGAGGCCATGTACATTCCCGAACTTCGCGCCCGTACCGCCGCCGCATCCATAGAAATAACGAAATGAAAACTTAAAGACCTGCCATGAAAAAAAGAATTTTTCTTATTATTCTGTCGGCGATAAGTCTTATCGCGACATTGGCTTTTGTCAATAATATTTTCGCCATCGTCGACTGGTGGCGCTCGTTTATCGCCGCAGGGGGAAATTCTGCGGCGATGGAGCCGCATCACGGTTGCATTTCGTGGCTCGATTGGTCGGCTGTAGACTATTCGGCGGTAACGACGTTTATCCCTATGGTCGGCTTATGGTGCATGACGGCGGGGCTTTTCAAGATCACGAGGCGTAAGCGCGTGAAGGTTGAGAATTTTCCGTTTTATAAGGGTTCGGACCAGCTTAATGTAGCGCTTGGACTTTTCGGCACCTTGTGGGGA
>JAGCJE010000184.1 GCA_017648225.1 Kiritimatiellia bacterium
GCCTTGTTGCGCTGCGCCTGTGTTGCATAAGGCGAATTAAGCACAACCTCATTGTCGGCTAGCGCCTCATCAAAATTCTTCAGCTTATAATACGCGCCTGCTCGCACCAAACGCGCCGCCATAAGATAATGGCCGGCGAGGCCACCTTTATTAATAACGTCTGTAGCCTTTTTAACAATATCTTTAGACAAACCCGCAGAAAGCTTCTTCGTAAACGCCGCAAATTCCGCATATCCTTTGCGCGGCTCGGCGCTCTTGGAGATATCGAGTTTCATGAATGCGCGGCACATCCCCTTGCCGTATTTCAAAAGCGCCTTATCGTTATAATTGTAGTTGCTGTTTGCATACGCGAATTCAAAAGTCGCGCTATATACGACTTGAGTGCCGTGAACTGAGAAATAATGACCGCAGGGAATACCGGTATCGCCCGAAACTTTTGCGGCCTTAGGCTTACCGAGCACCTTGATACGCCCAGTGGCATTAGGACGCTCTTCATCCAGCCACGCCTTAAACTCATGGGAATTGGCGGCATTACTCGGGCTCTTATGGCCTGCGAAATAAATCGCCTCATGAATATCGCCACGGACCGCAGGCGCATGCATATCCATAACGACAAAGAACTTTTTCTCCTTATCGAGATTGATTATCGCTTTCACCTCCGGATAAAGAGCCTTTTCGCCGAGCCCGTAATCGCGGTTATGATCGTGAGGAGCGCGGTTCTTGCCCTGGTCGCCCGCCTCAGCACCGTCAAGATCCACGAACGGGATTACGTAAAGAGTATATTTATCGCGAAACTCCTTGCCTGCGGGAGACTCGCTTAATGCCTCGCGCATAAAGCCCTCAACCACAAAACTCGCGCTCGCCTCGCAGCTGTGGTGACGCGCCGTAATAAGAACATTCTTGGGTCCCTTGCCGATAATAACCATCGGAACATCAACGCCCTTGCGCGTCTTCGTTAATACGCCGCGCTTCATGTACGGCGACGACGCGTACTCAGAACAAAACGCCTCGAAGTTAGAGCGCTGATACGGAAAGCCCTGAGCAAAGCGAACCTTCTCTCCCGCTTTCTTAAATTCCCACTCGAACGAATCGCAATCTTTCGCGCCCTTTCTAAAATGAGTCTTAGCCTTACCGAGCCATTTCCACGACTTTCCGCCGTCCGTGCTGACGGCGGGACCTTGCGCCGAAAGACGCGAAGCACCAATAGGAAAAGCGAATTTAACCTTACCCGCCTTAGTAGCGGCAGCCTCGAAATTCCAATAAAACCACGCGAAGTTCGTGTCGCGCAAATCAGGCGCAATTTGAGCTACGCCATCCTTAAACCCGCGAAACTTAAGATTGCCGCCCGGATAATCCCACGAAAGCTCAATAGGTCCGCACGCCACAGGCGCCGCGAACAAAGACGACATTACAACAGTAGCGGCAATCGCCAATAACGTTTTCATTTTCATAGTCTCTTTAGCATCCAATTCACTTTTCACGATTACGAAGGGATCAACATTTAGCGTTCCCGTCGGTGGCGTTATCCTATAGCCTATAGAATCAGGCCCACGGCAACAACGAAAAGAGTATACCCTA
>JAGCJE010000185.1 GCA_017648225.1 Kiritimatiellia bacterium
TACACTAAAAAGGATGGCTTCGGCCCAGTAGGCATGAACAGCTTCAATCATTACGCCTACGGAGCGGTTTTGGCCTGGATCTACCGTGAGGCGGCCGGCATTGCGCCTGATTCGTCGGCGCCTGGCTTCAAGAAGATCGTAATGGCTCCAAAGCCTGACCGTAGACTCGGGTATATCAAGGCCGAGTATAATTCGGCCGCGGGTCTCATCAAGAGCGCGTGGCGTTATGAGGGCGAAAAGTGGATCTGGGAGTTTACCGTTCCTGAAGGTACGACAGCGCTCGTTACAATTCCAGGTGAGAAGGAATCTAAAGTGTATACGCCTGGCAGTTACACGATATCCAAGTGATATCGGTTTTGAAATCGGGTTTAATTTGATATAATAATGGCATGAGTTATTATCTGATAATATTGGTAGGCGCGGTTCTCGTAAACAATTTCGTTTTGAGCCGCTTTCTCGGGTGCTGTCCTTTTCTGGGCGTCTCTAAGAAGATGGATACCGCCTTGGGCATGTCAGGCGCGGTCGTATTTGTTATGACGGTCGCCTCTGCCGTCACTTGGTGTCTCGATCATTGGCTTTTAAAACCGAATGGTCTTGATTATATCCATACGCTCGCATTTATTCTCGTGATCGCCTCTCTCGTTCAGTTTATCGATATCGCGATGAAGCGCTTTTTACCGCCGCTGCATGCGGCGCTCGGAATCTTTCTTCCGCTTATTACGACGAACTGTGCGGTTCTCGGCGCGGCCGAAATAAACTGCAAGCAGGGTTCGGGGTTCGGCGAATCGGTGTTCTTCTCCTTCGCTGCGGCTCTTGGCTTCGGCTTTGCGCTTGTGATTTTCTCCGGTATGCGCGAAAAGCTAGAGCATGCGGATCCCCCTCGCTGCTTCAGGGGTATTGCGCTAGCGCTTGTCACGGGCGGTCTTCTCTCACTCGCGTTCATGGGCTTTTCGGGACTCGTGAAACTTCCTTACTAAGTTCATTCATCGAGGATTTTAAAATGTTGATAGCAGTCGTCTGTATCGCGTCCATTGGTCTCGTCGCGGCGGTTTCACTCGCCCTCGCGGATAAATATCTGAGCGTTCGCGAAGATCCCCGAATCGGAATGATTACTGCCGCGCTGCCTGGCGCCAATTGCGGCGGATGCGGTTTTCCCGGGTGCGACGGTTATGCCCGTGCGCTTGTCGCGGGAACCGCTCCCGTCGGCGCTTGCGCCGCGATAACGTCTGACGGAGCGGTAGAAATTTCGAATGTTCTCGGAGTCGACGCCTCCAGCACGGAAAGGCGCGTCGCTGTAGTCAAGTGCTGTGGAACGCGTTCCGAGGCGATCCGCGTCGGCGACTACAACGGAATCTGCGACTGCAGCGTAGCGGCGGCAACGGCCGGCGGAGACAAAGGCTGCACCTACGGCTGTCTTGGTTACGGCGCCTGCGCGAATGTGTGCCCCAAGTCCGCGATTACGATAGTCGACGGACTGGCGAAGGTGGATAAGCGCCTTTGTATCGGTTGCGGCAAGTGCGTCTCTGTCTGTCCTAAGAGGGTGATTGCGCTCGTTCCTGCTTCCGCCACGCTGCACGTTCTCTGCAACAATCCGGAGAAGGGGCCTCAGGTCCGTAAGGTCTGCGGTGTCGGCTGTATCGGTTGCCGCCTTTGCGAGAAGAATTCAGGAGGCAAAGAGGCTAATCACTTCACCTTCAACGGATTTTTAGCGTGCGTCAATTATTCGAATCCTCCGAGCGATTCCCAGATCGCCGCGAAATGTCCCGCGAAGTGCATCGCGGAGGACGCTCATTTCGAGAGCGGCGTTTAATCTTCAACGATACACGATGAGAGTTTGCTATCACCTCTCACATATCTCCTTTTGCTCATATCCTATCTCTCTATGCGTCCGGAGCAGACAATAAAAGGCGAAGATATTTCAGTACGCTAAAATTGCAAGAATCGTACGATTTTTGCTATAATATATCGATATGGAATTTGAAAATACTATAGGTCTGGAGACTCACGTCCAGCTTAAAACCAATACTAAAATGTTCTGCGGCTGCCTTCTTAAAACAGGATGCGAGCCCAATACAAACGTATGCCCGGTTTGTCTCGGCTATCCTGGTGCTTTGCCGGTCATGAACAAGGAGGCTGTAAAGCTTACCGTTATGAGCGGTCTTATGCTCGGATGCGAGATCAACCGCCACGCGACTTTTGACCGCAAAAACTATTTCTATCCCGATATGGCCAAGGATTACCAGATTTCTGAAAACGGTAATCCTCTGTGTATCGGCGGCGGTGTCGAGATTACGCGTGCTGACGGGACGAAGAAGTTTATCCGCATCAACCATATCCATCTTGAAGAGGACGCCGCGAAGATCAATCATTACGCCTCTAGCTCCGGAGTCGACTTCAATCGCGGCGGCACGCCGCTTATGGAGATCGTTTCAGAGCCCGATATCTCATCGGCCGACGAGGCGATCGCGTATCTGACCGCTCTTAAGGAGATTCTCGTCTACGCCGGCGTATCCGACTGCAACCTCGAAGAGGGCAATATGCGCAGCGACGTCAACATTTCGATCCGTCCGGTCGGCGAGACGAAGCTCGGAACGAAGGTCGAAATCAAGAACATGAACTCCTTTAGCGGAATTCATGCGGCTCTCCTTCATGAGGCGCGCCGTCAGCGCGAGTGCGTGATCCGTTCGATTCCGATCGTTCAGGAGACGCGCCGCTGGGATGCCGACGCTTTAGAGACGGCATCGATGCGCACAAAGGAAAATGCCCACGACTACCGTTATTTCCCCGAGCCCGATCTGGTGCCCGTGGAGCTTTCTGAGGAGCTTATCGCCGAATGGAAGGCGCTTCTTCCCGAGAAGCCCGAGACGCGCCGCAACCGCATGATCGAGGATTACGGCATCGCCGAATACGACGCGGAGGTTCTTTCTCAGCACAAGGTTAACGCCGACTACTTCGAGGCCGCCGCGAAGGGTCTCGACAAGAAAACGGCCAAGGCGCTTTGCAATCTCTTTATGTCCGACGTGATGGCGCTCATCAACGCCACAGGCAAGACTATTTCCGAATGCGCGATGGAGCCTGCTGCTCTCGCGTCTTTGGTTAAAATGGCCGCCGCAGGCACGATCAACGGGCCGACGCTCAAGGAACTCCTCCCTGAGATTTTCGAGAAGGGCGGAGATCCCGAAGCCATTGTCAAGGAGCGCGGGCTCGGAGCCGTCAGCGATCTTTCGGCTCTCGAGGCGTTCGTCGATCAGGCGATCGCTGCGAATCCTGGTCCTGTCGCCGATTTCAAGAACGGCAAGAAGGCCGCGGCAGGCTTTTTCGTCGGTCAGGTCATGAAACTTTCCAAGGGTAAGGCCGACCCTAAGATCGTGGGCGGTCTGGTCGCTAAAAAACTTTCAGCGTTATGAAAATAAAACTCATGACCATAGCGGCGATGCTCGTCGCGCTTACAGGCTGCAATTCATTTAAAGTGCAGCAGACTAACCGTTTCATCGATGAAGACGGCAATCTGATATCCGTTCAATACGGCCTTTTGGCGAAGCCTCATAAGACGCAGTTCGTCTCTCCCGTCAACGGCAAAACGCTCGACATGGAGTCTAAGCTCGCCGTTAAGGTTACTTTGCCCGACGGTGGAAGGTTTACTGGCTATCAGTGCATGAATATGCTCCGTACCGGGACGATGTATAAGTCGTCCAACGAAAAATGGCTCTTTCACGCCAACGGAACGTCATGCTCCGTCTATCTCA
>JAGCJE010000025.1 GCA_017648225.1 Kiritimatiellia bacterium
CTTGTGCGAGAAAAATACGCGCATCTTATTCGCAAAAGACTGCCCTTGAGGATATGTCTTCTCGGAAGAGGCCTTTTGAAACTCTTCCAAGAGCTCTTTCTGTTTACGGTCAAGATTCGCGGGAACTTCAAAAACTATACGAGCGTCCAAATCGCCTGGATAACCGCCGCGAAGCGAAGGAACGCCCTTACCCTTCAATCGGAATACCTTTCCGTTGGGCGTCCCGGCGGGAATCTTAAGCTGAGCCGCGCCCTGAGGCGTCGGAACATCAACAACGCCGCCGAGAGCCGCAAGAATCGGCGAAACGGGAACTTCAACGCCGAGATCCTGACCTTCACGATCAAACAAATCGCTCGGGCGGATCGAAAGAATAACGTACAAATCGCCGTTCTCGCCGCCGCGCAATCCGCCCGCACCCTTTCCGGCGAGCCTCAAGCGCGAGCCGTCGTCTACACCGGCGGGAATCCTGAGCGAAATCTCCTGAGGAGCCGAAACGTGGCCCGTGCCGCGACACTTGCGGCAAGGCTTCTCGATTACAGTCCCCTCTCCACCGCACGTAGGGCAGGTCTGACGGACCTGGAAGAAACCTCCGCCGCCGATCACAACGCCGCGCCCGCCGCAAGTTTTGCAAGTAGTGCGCTTCGATCCGGGCGCCGCACCCGTCCCGCCGCACTCGTCACACGCCTTTGGAAGAGTAAGCTCTATGTTGCGTACGCTACCGAAAATCGCCTCGTCGAAATCGATGTCGAGACGGAAATTCATATCGTCGCCGCGACGCGGTGCATTCGGATCGGCATCGCGACGCTGACGGGCTCCGCCGCCGCCGAAGAAGCTCTCAAAGCCGCCTGCGCCGCCGCGCCCTCCGAAGAGATCGCCGAACATGGAGAAAATATCATCCATGCTCATACCGCCGCCGCCAAAGCCGCCGAAGCCCTGGCCGCCTACGCCCTGATGGCCGAACTGATCATAACGCTGACGCTTCTCGGAATCATGGAGAACGTCATAAGCCTCGGCCGCCTCTTTAAACTTCTCCTCGGCCTCTTTATCGCCGGGATTGCGGTCGGGGTGGTACTTCATCGCCAATTTGCGGTATGCCGACTTGATCTCGTCGGCGGTCGCGCTCTTGGAAACGCCTAATACCTCGTAATAATCTCTCTTTTCAGCCATCTTAAAAAAACCTTATATCAGGAAGCCTTGCCGGAACTTACAACAACCTGAGCCGCGCGAAGGACCTTACCCTTAAGCATCCAGCCGCGCTTCGCCTCATTCGAAACCTTACCTTCCTCAATCGTATCGCTCGGAAGCTGAGCGATAGCGTCCATCTTCTCGGTATCAAGCTCAAGCCCTACGGAATCAAACGGCTCTGCGCCATGATCCTTGAGCGCGTTAAGGAACGTATCATAAACGAGCTGAACGCCCTTCACGAAAGGATCTTCCTTATCGGCGGCGGTTGAAAGCGCGAGCGAAAGATTATCGACTACAGGCAGAAAATCCTTCAAAATATCGCTCTCGGCATAACGAAAGATATCCTCGCGGTCGCGAGCCGTGCGCTTTTTGAAATTGTCGAAGTCGGCGAGAAGCCTCGCGTAGTGATCCTTCCAATCAGGCTCCGCAGGCTTCTCGTCCTTTTTCTCTTCAGCCGGTTTTTTAGCCTCTTCGCCAGCCGCTTCGGCAGCGGGCTCGGAGGATTCCTCACCAGCGCAAGGTGTCTCGTTCACTTCTGTGGTTTCGGGCTTCTCGCCCGAAACCTCTTCGTTCTTCTCAGCTTCGGTATTCAACTTCCTGAACCTTTTTTCTCGTCTTGATCTGCCGAACATCATGGCTGTTTAGGCCTTAATCTGACCGGACTTGGCGAGCATCTTAGCCTCAACGGACTGAATCTCGGCAAAGCCCTGGGAGCTGTGGGGGTTAAGACCGTCGGAAGCCTCCATGGAGCTGTCGGCCTCGTTGTAGATCGTAGCCTTAAGACCCTTCAAGGACTCGAAGAAGATATTGCCCTTGTAAAGACCGAGCGTGACTTCGGCTGTTGCCTTATCAGCCCAAACCTGAATCGCGTTACGCGCGGCGCGCGTCGCGGGATCGAACCAACGGCCATCGTAAATCTGATCGGAGACGAACTTCGAAAGCTGCATGAAGAGCAGATAGCTGCGGCGATCCATGACACCCTCGTAGATGTACTTAAGACCCCACGAGAGAACTTCCATACCGGGAGCCTCGTAAACGCCGCGGCTCTTGGTTCCGATAATGCGGTTCTCAAGAGCGTGCTTCATGCCGATACCGTTGCGGCCGCCGATCTTGTTGACCTCGAGCATAACTTCGTAAGGCGTCATCTTCTTGCCGTTGATAGCGACGCAGCGGCCCTTCTCGAACTTAAGAACAATCTTCTCTACCTTGTTGGGAGCCTTCTCGGGCCACACGCCCATCGTAGGCTTAACAATGCGCATCGAAGTCTCCATCGACTCGAGATCCTCGGCCTCGTGGGAGAGACCGGCGAGGTTAGCGTCGGTCGAATACTTTTTCTTAGTTCCGACGAACGCTTCGATACCGCGCTTTTTAAGGAACGCTACCATCTCGGTACGACCGGGGAACTCCTTGAGAAGATCGCTGTCGCGCCAGGGGGCGTAGACGCCGAAGTTCGGATCGAGAACATTCGTATAACGCTCAAAGCGCATCTGATCGTTGCCACGACCCGTAGCGCCGTGGACGAGAACCTGGCAACCGGCCTTCTTCATCGCGGGGAGAAGCTTCTGGACGGTGACCGCACGGGCGATGCCCGTGGAGTTCCAGTAGCCGCCGTCGTACATGGCCTGGCACTTGACCGTCTCAAAGCAGATGTCGGCCATTTCCTTCGTAACGTCGACGATCGTCGTATCGACGCCCGTGGGAGCCATACGCTTGGCGATGTCGTTGATGTCCTTCTCGTCGGCCTGACCGACGTTGGCGGAAAACGCCTTAACCTTCACGCCCGCGTCGAGAAGAACGCAGCAAATCGTCTTGGAGTCGAGACCGCCCGAAACGCATACGCCAACGGTCTTACCTTTGAGATCTTCAAGTTTCATATTATTAATTCCTTTCAAAATTGAAATGATATTATACCACTTTTTTAGAAACTGTGGCAATAAACCTTTTTCTCCGAAAAAAATGGGGATATTCCAGACCTATAATCCGTTCTGCGAAATTTCAGCAAAACGTAATTTCATCTTCGTTTACTCCGGCAAACGGCATAAGACTACAACTGTCTAAAAGGACGTTGAAGCACTAAAAAAACGAGCCCCCTTTTTCAAGGAGGCTCGCGTTTCTTTTCTATCATTCATGCTTATTCTATCGGCTCGTCCGAGACTTCGCCTACCTTAAAGAAGCGAACGTCATCAAGCTTTTGATCGCCGTCGCCGAACGTAAAGTTGGCATTATCGGTCCAATCGCCGTCTGCCGTCGTCCAGGTTGCGCTCGGATCGACCGATGTCGATGTCATGAGCGAGTAATGAAGCTTCTCGTGAGTTCCCTCAAGATGAATCTTAACCTTACCGTTCTCAATCTTGATCGCAGGAGTC
>JAGCJE010000026.1 GCA_017648225.1 Kiritimatiellia bacterium
GCGACGGATTCGCGCGATATCGCTAAACTTCGCACGATGCTCGACGAGACGATCGCCGCGCCTAAATTGCCGCGCATTCATGTTGAGTTTCCTAATGAGCTTGAGCAGGAGGTCGACATTTTAGCTTCAGCTTCCGTTAAAACGGCTGAACATTACAAGGTTAATGCGCGTTGGGTCGCGATGAAGGCTATCGAGGGCGATCCCTTAATCCGCCGCCAGTTAGAGCGTCATCGCGACATGGCTCCCGAGGTTATTGACGGAGCGATCAAGCGCTGTACCGATGTTCTCGGCGATCCGCCCGACGTAGTCTTGGCTGAAACTCGCTATGGTATTATCGCAGGTCTCGTTAAGGATGTCGTGCGCACCGTCGCCGATAAGGTATTTCTCTCTGAGAAGATTGATAAGATTGTAATTAACCGCTTTTTAGGTATTCCGATCTTTCTCGGTATGATGTACCTTGTATTCTGGATTACCCAGATTGTTGGCGGTGCGTTTATCGATTTCTTCGATATCGCGGGCGACACGCTCTTTGTAAGCGGAACGGCCCACCTGCTCGGCATGGTGAATGCGCCGGAGTGGGTCGTCGCGCTCATATCGAACGGCGTCGGTACGGCGCTTCAGACGGTAGGTACGTTCCTGCCGCCTGTCGGATTTATGTTCCTGTGCCTCTCCTTTCTTGAAGATTCGGGGTATATGGCGCGTGCGGCGTTCGTCATGGATCGATTTATGCGGTGGATCGGATTGCCGGGCAAGAGTTTTGTTCCGATGCTTGTCGGATTCGGCTGTTCCGTTCCGGCCATCATGGCGACGCGAACGCTCGAATCGAAGCGAGACAGGTTTCTCACCGTATTCATGACGCCGTTTATGAGCTGCGGAGCTAAGCTCCCGATTTGGGTCTTGTTCGCGGGGGCGTTTTTCCCGCAGAATCCCGGCAAGCTCGTATTTTACATTTACATTACCGGTATTGTCCTTGGTATTGTAACGGGCCTTATTCTTAAGCATACGCTTTTCCAAGGTGAGCCTACGCACTTTATCATGGAGCTGCCCCCATATCATTTGCCGCGCGCTCGTCACATCTTCCTTCATACTTGGGAGAGACTTAAAATCTTTATCTGGAGAGCGGGTAAGTTTATCGTTCCGATGGTTTTGGTTCTCGGTATCCTCAATACTGTCGGTACTGACGGGTCAATCGGCAACGAGAATAAAAAGGAGTCGCTCCTCTCTGTCGTAGGTAAGTCGATTACGCCCGTATTCGAGCCTATCGGCGTTGAGAGCGATAACTGGCCGGCGAGCGTTTCGATTTTCACCGGACTTTTCGCCAAGGAATCGGTTATCGGCACGATGAAGGGGCTTTACGGCCAGGATGACGCAGGTAATAAAATCAGCGACGTTCATGCTTCCGTCGCTGATACCGAAGAAGGCGCAAAGTATTCTCTCGTCGGCGGGCTTAAGAAAGCGTTCGCCTCGATACCTGAGA
Source organism: Kiritimatiellia bacterium (assembly GCA_017648225.1). Taxonomy (GTDB): domain Bacteria; phylum Verrucomicrobiota; class Kiritimatiellia; order RFP12; family UBA1067; genus UBA1067. The sequence continues at coordinate 1,478 of JAGCJE010000026.1, forward strand.
ACCTTTCCGGTGTCTGGGAAGGTCTTGTTGATCCTCTCGGCTTGTCTGGTGCCGAAGAGGAAGCGTCTACTGAAGAGCCTGAAAATTCTGCGGCGATAGATTCTCTTAAGCGTCACTTCCCTAAGGGCGTTCATCAGATGTATTCGTTCCTTCTGTTCATATTGCTGTATGTGCCGTGCATAGCGGCGACAGGCGTAGTGTTCCGCGAAATCGGCAAGCTCTACGGGACGATTTTCGTATGCTATCTGACTCTGCTCGGCTGGAGCGTCGCGACGATCTATCACGCCGTGATGGTCAGCCAGAGCGGAATGTGGCTCATTGTCGGAACTGGCATTCTCGTAGCGATGTTCGGAAGCTTTTGGCTCTACGGCAAGAAGCATAGGGTGGATATGATTTAGGGGTTAGGGGGCAGTAGTCAGGAGTTAGGGGCTAGGAGTTAGTGATTAGTTGTTAGTGGTTAGTCGTTAGCGAATGAGTGGAATGGTGAGAAAAGAAATGTAGAGTTGAAGTTAGCTTAAGCAAAGTTTTAAACGAAAATAATATAAGGAAAAACAGCAATGAGCAATAGAGCAGTAATGAACAATATCAAAACAATGTGTACCATACTTTTGGTTTGGTTAGCATTTGGTCTTTTTGCGTCTGAGACAGAGTCGTCTAAATTTACATGGGCGGCGGGAGAAGGGGTGTCATTTGATGAAATGCCGATTGTAAGTACGGAGGTTTCGCTTTCGTTTGATTCGCGCTATATGACGTATGGTGTGATCGACGGTAAGGATCCGATTTTTACACCGGGCGTGAAGGCGACGCTTTTCGATTGGGCCTATGTCGGCGCAGAGGCGATTTTCGATTTGACCGACGGCAACGGCAAGCGAGGAGGTTACGGCAAGCGCGGTTTTAAGTACACAACGCTCGACGCGTTTGTTGGTCTCGCGCACGAGTTTGACTTAGGCGAAACTATTGGAAAGCTTGGGGTAGATGTCGGCTACATGTACGAGTATCTGCCGCGTTATCAGGGCGAAGATGGTGAAAAGTGCATGGACGATACCCAGTACTTTACGGCTGAACTTTCATTAGGCGGACATTGGCTCGAGCCGAAGCTCGTTTTTGAGCGTGACATTATGGCTGATAACGGAACGTATGTTAATTTCGAGCTTGGTCATACCTTTGAAATCTGTGACGGCCTTACTCTCCGCCCGGCGATCGGTCAGGGCTTCGGCAATTCGCTCAGAACCAAGGGCTACTTCGGCGAGCTTAAAAAAGTCGAAGGCTTCGATCACGCTGGTTTAATGGATACGACGATCAAGGTCGATCTTGAATACGCGATCAACGACTGGCTCACACTTGGCGCTTATGTCGCATATTACGATTACCTCTTTGACGGCAAAATGCGCGAAGCCGCTGCTGCGTATAACGGCGAGTGGGGCGCGGGCGAAGACAAGACCTGGAATTTCGTTGGCGGTCTTTCACTTACTGCGACATTTTAGTCTTGAATCTGCGTAGTAGCAATCGCACTGCGATATCTTAATTTTTAGTACTATTTATCCAAAAATAATACCCATATTTGCAATGATTTTGGTATAATTATATTCCTTTTAAGGAATAAAGATGGAATCTTTAAAAAAATATTGGTTTTTAGCGACTTTCGCCTGTTTTGTTCTTGTCGGAGCTGCTGTTTGGCTCGGTGGGTTGAATCAGGACGAAGGTTGGTATCTTTATGCGGCAAATCTTGTTTCCGAAGGCAAGATGCCGTATCGGGACTTTTTTTACACCCAAGGACCTCTTCTTCCCGTTGTTTATTCGCCATTTAAGTTTGTATGGGATATGGCCGGTTTGTTGGGTGCCCGTATTTTTACGGCGCTGATAGGTGTAGCGGGGATTTTCATCGCATCAC
>JAGCJE010000186.1 GCA_017648225.1 Kiritimatiellia bacterium
ATATCTGTTGCTATCTTTTCCATTGCGGATATTATAGCATTTTTTTGGGAGAGGGGAGATGAGAGATAAGAGATGGGAGATGAGGGATGAGAGTTAGGGGTTAGGGGTTAGGAGTCAGAGATTAGGATAGAGAGAGGTGAAGGTTAAAGGTGAAGGTGAAGAGAGGCGAGAGTTCGAGTTCAGAGTTTGTTGTAGTGAAAAGCGGTAGCGGTAGGGGTTAGGGGTTAGTCGTTAGCGGTAGCGGTAGAAAAAAAATATCCACTCTTCACCTTCACCTAACTCCTGACCCCTAACTCCTCTCTACACCTACCCCTAACCACTAACGACTAATCACTCTTTTCTCATCCCTCTCGTTAAATCTTCGCAATCTTGCCAGATTCGATAGATTCATAGCAGCCGAGCATCGCCTGGATGGACTCCTTGTGCCACTTAAGGTTGATGAGCGGAGTCTTTTTGTTGCGGATGCAGTCGACAAATTCGTCGATAAGCCCGATCCATTCGTCGAAGTACGTGTACTGCACCGTGTAGCGGTCGTTCGGAGCACCGTTGTGGTAGACGTTGGGACCAAAACAGTCGCAGGTGATCATGCCCTTCTCGCCGGTGATGGTGACATTTACCTCCATACGCTTCGGGAAGCGTTCCCAACCAGGGCCCGGGACTTTAAGCTTCTCTTCCAAACGAGACCAGCTCGGATCAAAGAGAAACGCCGTTCCGTCCTTCATCTTGCCGACAGCCATAAGCATATCCTCAACCTTGAGCCCGTCGCGTAGGTTCGGTGCGACTTCGGCATAAATGTAGTCGAACGAGCTACCGGTTAAATGACGGATCAAATCGAAGACATGGGGATGGTCGCACAAGGCTCCGCCCTTAAAGCGCTCATCGCCCTTCTTAAGACGCTCAACCTTGCCGAAGCTCGCCTTGGGGTCTCCCTGCCACGGGAACGCCCAGACGGGTGAGAGCGTGATATTCGTAGCCTGAAACGACTTGATTTTTCCGATCGCGCCGTCGGCGATAAGCTTCTTCAAACGGCGGACGACGGAATTATAGTGCATTTCAAGCTCGATCTGGCAGACGATGCCGGCCTTGTCGCACATCTCAATCATGGCGTCGTACTCGGCCATATCAAACGTGGGAATCTTCATCGAGAGAATATGGATACCCTTCTCGGCGCACCACTTCATCTGCTCGAAATGCTTGTCGTTCGCGGAAGCGATTACGACAGCTTCAATGTCGGGATGCTTTTCGTACATCTCCTCAGGATCGAGATAGCACGGGACGCCCGTCTGATAAAGCTCGTATGTCTTCTTCGCATCCTCGTCCTGGGCGCATGAAGCGATCCAATCGAGCTTTTTATTGTCAAGAAGCGTCTGATAGTACTTGCGGGTATGACCGTGTGTCATTCCCATCATTGCAATTTTAACTGGTTTCATTATCTCACCTCCGCTACTTTGATCGACTGGTTCGTGTCAAGCCCGGCTTTAACCGCTATCGTTTTCGCCGCCTTTGCCTTATCTGCCTTAAATGCGAGATCCGCCGCCTTAACGCCCTTCGCCCACGCCGCCTTCCAGACCTTGGCGTCGGCACGCTTCTGAAGAAGCGCGAACGCCGCGCGGACGTTCCAGATCTCTTCGTACGTAAGGCCGAAAAGCTCCGTATCGACATCCGTATACTCTATCGCGCCCTTCGCGCCATAGCAACGGATGGAAGCGTGAGGCGTATGAGTATCGACCGTCTGATCGCAAGCGACTCCGCGCTTGGCGATAATCTCGTGGCGGTCGAACGCTGCCTCGCCCTTAGGAAGAGACGCGGCTACTTCGACGGAAACGTTCACGTCGTTGGCGAGCTTTGCAAGAACATTGATAGTCTCTCCGTTGCCAGCCGCCATAACGCGGACAACATCGGAAGCTCCGAGATAAGCCGCAAGGTCGAGCTCTTTAGCGAGGACTTCCTTAACATCCGTACCTTTCGGAACGAACGCAGCGAAGCGAAGCGTCGAAACTCCTTCGAGCGTTCCATTCTCCGTCATCTTTTTAAGTTCGACGATTTTGCGCTCCATACGTCCGGGGAGAAGCGGCACAGCACCGACGTAGCAATGGCCGTCCTTCAGAGTAATCTCGCCCTTCGCCGCCGCGTATTTCTCGCGCAGGAAGTCGAGCCCTTTGTTCATTTTTTTCAAGTTCATTTTTTATTCCTTTTAGATTTAAACTTTTTTTATCACGTATCAATCGCCATTGTAAGAGGGTGGAATCTGATAATTGATATAACCGGTATCAAGATAATTCTTTATCTTCATATCCCTGCTGACAAGCCTGAGCGAGCGCTCGAACGATACGCCGTGCGATACGGGAGATCCCCACGCGGCGTGGGCGGCGGACTTAAACATATTCTCCCACGCCTTCCCGCGCAGACGGTGCCATGTAGTCTCGATGAATCCGAAACAGTCGTTCGC
>JAGCJE010000187.1 GCA_017648225.1 Kiritimatiellia bacterium
CTCCCGCGCCGTCTTCGCTTTTAAACATGCAGACGAAGGCGTGTTTCAGTCTGAAGATATGCGAAAACCTTAAAATGCAGGTCAGAAGAAGACCGGTCACAAGGATTGAACATATCAGCGGCAAGCCCCAAACCGCGGAATTCGCCTTATCTACAACATCGGTAAAAACATCCAACCAACCGCCTGACATTTGTGATGATGATGACATATTCTTCTACTATCCCGTTTCCTCTAATATGACAATACCTCTTATCCCGTCAATCGTCCTGCTTGCGGCTCATGGTAAGGCCAGAAAGGAACGAAAACAACACCAGATAAAAAACACCCGCCATAGCCGCGTCGCCGATTTCGCTCCACTCTACGCGTTCCTCGGCTTCAAGCGTTGAAACCGGACTGAATCTGCCGACGGGAGATGTCACCCATGCGGAAAATTCGGACGCTTTAAGACCAAGACGGGAAACAGTATTCAATGACATAGGATCTGGATAGTCCTCGACGGTCGCAGGACTTACAACCATTACTATCAGAAGAGAAATGACGGAAAACACCGCAACTCCGCGACCGAGACACGCTCCGAAAAACACGCCCGCCGAAACCACGATCAAAAGAACGGCCGTCATCACCAGCCATGCCCTAAACGCATTCCATGCGAATGAATCCGAACGGGCCAGCAGATGGAGGTCCTTGCGGGGCTGAAGACTCAAAGGAATATCGGTATTGTTATGGAATTCAAGCGCGGAACCGCCGGAGCTGCCGGACGAACGGACGTTGAGAGGTACGTAAAACTGGGACCTTACGGGATTATCAACGGAACCAGAAAAGCCCCTGAACGTAAACTTCCCCGCGACAGAACCGGGCCTGCCGAAAAAGTCAATAAATCTGACCCTCACGCCAAAATCTTCCGCATCGTCGGGAACGTCCCTGATTTCCCAAGACATCGACTTTCCGGGATCGACCGTGACATACTCGTTGAGAATGTCGTCCTCAAGATATTTCAAGCAGAACTCACGATCGTTCTGATCAGCCCACTCCCTGAACTTTGCGTTGGTTTCGTATAACCTGTCGTAACCTTCTTCCGCGACCCGCCGAGCATCTTCGAAAACGGGGGAGAAAACTCTGTCGCACATTCTCCCGCGCCCTTCAAACGCCCAAAGCATTAAAAGGCTGAACGCTATGATCAATGAACCGTACAAGGTTATCGCCAGGCTTCTCGCCATCGCGATGACGAAATGCGGCACGGGTCTTATCATCGTAAGCTGCAGGCGTTTCGCCGCGCGATCGGAAGAAAGTGCGCCTGCGGCCGCGGAACCGAGAGAAACGAGAACGACGGAAAAGGCTATACCCAGAAGATAACGGACCGAAAGCTGGTACATGTTCGATTCGGTGCCTTTAAGAATATTCCGCCCGAGCGTCATCCACAGCGACACGGCGACGGCAAAAATGAGCATCGTCTTAGAGCGCAACGCCGAGAGAAGCTCAAGCTTTATAATCTGGAAAAACGCTCTCACTTGAGAAACTCCGCCATTTCAAATTTACGGCCCTCGCCGACCTTGGCCAGGAAGAAATCGGAGAGTGAAGAACCGAGCTCTCCGATAGCGCCCTCGGCTACCTTTACGCCGCAGTTCAAAATAACCACTCTGTCGCATATGTCTTCAGTATCGCCGAGAAGATGGGACGTCATGAGAACGGTCATCCCGCCTTTGACCAGCTCTTTAACAAGCGTTTTCACCTCATTGGTGGAAACGGGATCTAAGCCGCTCGTCGGCTCATCGAGGACCAGGAGGCGGGGCTTGCCGATAAGGGCGCTCGCGAAAGCCACTCTGCGCGCCATACCTTTGGAAAACCCGCCGACCGCACGGTTGGCGACATCGGCGAGACCGACCATTTCAAGAAGTTCCCGGGTTCTCTGCCTGGATGTTTTGGAATCGAGCCCGCAAAGTCCACCGTAATAATGCAAAGTCTCCTTCGCCGTAAGAAACGGATGGAGATAACTCAACTCCGGCAGATAGCCGAGATCACTTCGAGCGGCAAGCGTTTTAGGGGATTTCCCGAAAAGTTTGACGTTCCCGGAATCTGGGTTCAAAAGCCCGAGAAGCATTTTTATCGTGGTGGATTTTCCGCTTCCGTTAGGACCCAAAAGCCCGAACACTTCACCTTCGGCGACAGAAAACGAAAGCTGATCAACGGCCTTGACGGTCGGGCGAAACCAAAAATCACGAAATGTCTTGCTTACGGATTCTACTTCAATGACATTGCTCATATAAACTCTTTTCTTTTTGCCGGATTCACCCTACATCCTTGCTTCTCATGAGAAAAACGCCCATAAGAAGAAATGCGACCACAAAAGGCAACGCCGCCGCGAAGGACCAGACGACATAAGACCAGGGGAGCTCACCGCCACGGTGAAGAGCCTGAGTCTGATAATAATTTCCGAGAGCGGGAAGGAAGAGAAGAAAAATCAGACCGGAAAACGAGGCGACGGCATTATCCTTAAACTTTACCGACAGTGCCGCGGCAGCCGAAAGAAACACCGCCACCGGCGCAAGAAGAAGAACTCCGACGGGCAGAATGCGCTTTACGTAAGCGGGGATGAAAGAAACGGCATCGCCGAACTCGGCGCACGCGAGATGAATGTTGTAAAAACAGCCCGATACCGAAACGACAAGCGCTACAGCAAAAGCCGTCGTTGTAAACCTGAAGCGCGCGAATCTGTTGAGGACGGCGCCGAAAACGAGAGGAAGCACAATGGTGCAGGCATCGACGCCGAGAGAAACGAACCATAGCGTCTCCGGCATTATATCATGATGGCAATTAGCGTGAGACGCGGCGCTCATCGCCATTTCAGTATGGATTTTACCGACTTCGGCGCCTACAACAGTCGTGATCGTCGAAGAAAAAACTATCACAAAAAAAACAATGCAAGCAAGAAATGCGCCGGCTGTTTTTGAAAGAAAAAACAGCTCGCGTGAAATCGGACGCGAGAGAGCCATCTGCAGCGTACCGGATTCGATTTCGCGTCTAAAAACCCTGATAGCCGAAAATACCGCGAAAACGATTCCGAAAATCAGGACCGACGAAAGTCCCACGTCGCGGGCCATCCTCGAAGGCTCTCCAAACTGGTGAACATGAAGATACGACGCTATTGTTAAAACACCGACTGCGCTTATCGTCAAAAGAAAAAACAAAGGCTCCGACACCAATTCAAGCGTCGTAGCCTTTATTACGGCACGAATACGTCCGAACATCTTTAGAACCAGATTCTGGTATAGTCAAAGAAATAAACAAACGCACCGAGGAGCGCGATGGCAATACACGCCGCAAACTGAAGAATCGTATCGAACACCAGCAGTCCGTCGGGGATATCGGATTCGCTATCGGAATTTTTAACCACGACAGGGGCGGCTGGGGCGGGGATATCGGCAACCTCGGGGATGTCGGCGACTTCTGCGGCGGCGTCCTTTGCTGCCGGGGCAGACTCTGCCGCCGGCTTTTTAACGCCGAACTTACCCATCGGACGAACGGCTCCTGGACGCGATATCTTCAACGTCTTGCGCTGTGTAACGGAAACCTCACTCTCCGCCTTAGGCGCAGCTGGTTCAGCCGCCGCCGCGGCAGGAGCCGGCTTATCGACAGTCGTCGGAGCCGAATTGAGATCGACAGGACGCTTAATTCTGATAGTCTTCATCGGAGCCGCTTCGTTCTGAACGGGCGAAGCGCCGATCGCATCAGAGAGGGAAATGCGCGAAGTGCGGGACTTCGAAGCCATCTTCTGGGCATCGGTAAGCTGCTGCTCGGCGATGATACCGGTCTTATGAAGAATCGCCTGCTGGGGAATCTGCTGCGTGACACCCTTCAACTTCTGGGTAATGGACTGCAACTGCTCGACTGGAGAGGCGGAAGTAGCTGAAGCTGCAGGAGCCGCGGGAACCGCCGCCGCAGGTGCTCCTGGAGCAGGCTTTGAAGGCATTTTAAACGCAGGTTTTGCTCCACCGATAACAGGCTTGCGAATCACCGGCTTAAGTTTAAGAGTGGCCGCACGGGTCGAATCGGAACCGGCAATGGGATTTACCACAGGGGGCTTGGGCGCTTCGATTGAGCTCGTTGTTTCCTCTGCCATACCTTGCTCCTTATGTAATAAGTTAAACTTCTGACTTTTATCTTAATTAGACTGCCATTATCTCGGCTTCTTTAGCCTTAAGCTCAGCGTCGATCTTGGCGATGCCGTCGTCGGTAGCCTTTTGGATCTTATCAAGAGCGCCCTTGAGGTCGTCCTCGGAAATCTTTTTGTCTTTCTCAAGCTTCTTCGCGGCATCGTTGGCGTCGCGGCGAACATTGCGCATAGCGACCTTCTGGGCCTCAGCTTGGGTCTTGGCGACCTTTACGATCTCCTTGCGGCGCTCTTCATTAAGCTCGGGAACCGTAATGCGAAGAACCTTGCCGTCGGTCTGAGGCGTAACGCCGAGGTTCGCGGCGAGGATAGCCTTGTTCATTTCCGCGAGAACGGTAGGATCAAAAGGCGTAATCTTAATCTGGCGCGGCTCCGGAGTGGAGATCGTTCCCAAATTCTTAATCGGCGTCGCACAACCGTAATATTCAACCTTTATCTGGTCGACCATCGCGGGATTCGCCTTACCGGTCCTGAGTCCGGCGAACTGCGACTTGAGCGTATCAAAGCTCTTTGCGATCTTTGCTGTTGCGTCATTCAAAACTTCCTGAACGGTTTCCATCTTTTTATTGCCTTTCTAAACTTTTAACTTTTAAATCTTTCTTTTAACTAACGACTAACGACTAATGACTAACGACTAATCACTAACTGACGACTGTACCGACCGCATCGCCCTTAACCACGCGCTCAAGAGCGTTGCCGTCGAAGAAATCGAACACGACAATCGGGATGTCGTTATCCATACACAGGGCGAACGCCGCCGAATCCATAACTTTAAGACGCTTCTCCAAGGCCGTCTCGTATTTAAGCGAGGAATACTTTTTAGCCTTGGGATCCTTCTTCGGATCGGCCGTGTAGATACCGTCGACCTTCGTCGCCTTCAGAAGAGCTTCAGCGCCGATCTCGCTCGCACGGAGCGCCGCAGCTGAATCAGTCGAGAAATAGGGATTGCCGGTGCCGCCCGCGAAAATGACGACGCGACCTTTCTCGAAATGTCTGAGCGCCTTGCGCTGAATGAAAGGCTCGGCGAGTTTTGGCATCTCAATGGACGTCATAACACGCGTCGGCACTCCGATAGACTCGAGCGCGTTCATCATCGCAAGACCGTTTATGATCGTAGCGAGCATACCCATCGAATCACCCGTCACGCGGTTAACGCCCTTGCCGGCTCCTGTAAGACCGCGGAAGATATTTCCGCCGCCTAAAACGATGCCGACCTGAACGCCCATTTTATGGATTTTTTTTACACGTTCGGCCATAAACGCGAGATTTTTCGGGTCGATGCATTCGCCCGTCTCACGGTTACCGAGAACTTCGCCGGATAATTTTAAAAGAATCCTGGCGTACTTTATTTTTCGCGATGATTTTTTCACGTTGGAAATTATATCAAAACGTTATGAAAAAGGCAATTACTCTAACGACTGGAGTTTACCCATTTTTTGAACTCTGGCGATACTCTTCCAAAAAAGCCAAAAAAAATGCGACATCCTTTTGACAGTTTTCGGTAGAATACCGATTGCACAAAAAAACAACCAAAAGGAATGTCGCACAATGAATGATA
>JAGCJE010000188.1 GCA_017648225.1 Kiritimatiellia bacterium
CCGGTGGCCAAACTAGTGATGGTGCCGGAACCTGAGAGCGAAGTACAAGTTAGCTTGTAGCCGTTGAGGTCGAGCGTAACCCCCGAATTGACGATCAGTGCGCCAACCGTCTTGTCTTCAGTGAGAGCAGTGTTTTCCCTTACCTCCCAATCCTCCGCCCACGCGCTGCTAACCCCAAACAAAAGCGCAAGCGAAAGGATAAATGAAAATAAACTCCCAAACCTCCCACTCGAACTCGATCCTCCAACTCCTAACTCTTCACTCTTAACTCTTAACTCTAAACTATTATCCCCCCCTGGATTTTTGCAGGTTATAAGGCTCATGAGCTTATCCTTTCTTGTTTCGGGCTCTATAAAAATAATCTTAAGACGGCATAACGAACCATCTTTTGACACTATTCTAACATAACGCGCTAATCAAGAAAAGCACAAGTTATTGCAAATTCCTGTCACGGCCAATTGCAAAAAACTGTCACGGAGGAGAATGAGGGGTGAGGGGAGGTGAAGGTTAAAGGTGAAGGTGAAGAGAGGCGAGATTTCGAGTTCCGAGTTTGCGGCAGAGAAAAGCGGTAGCGGTAGATATGAAGAAAAATCACTAACCACTAACTGCTATCCACTCTACCACTACACCTAATCTCTACACTATTATCGGCGGCCTTTGCGCATAAGCCATACTATCAGCTCAGCGGCATAATCGGTCTGAATCATCGTCGCGCCCTGATTAAGAACCCATCCCCAGTTAGCATCGGGATCAAGTAGCGCTCGCTTATCACCATGTCCCGCGTCAAGATTATCCCACATCGTATTCACCCAAAGGCGCGGCGAACCTTTTGCCTCCGTCACCTTGCAGAACGCTGCGACATGCTTTGGAGAATCGACACAGATTTCATACATGGACGCTTTTCTCGGCTCCTTCGCTAACCAGAGCGGCAGATCGTGCGCGGCTTTTTTATGCTTTTTCCAACAGAACTGAATAACGGGCATATAAAGCAATGTGCCGCTTTCAACATCCTTCCAGTACGGGCCGAAGAACTTGCGGGCATCATCGGGATCATGGAGCGACTTAACCAACACCTCTTTAAGCGCACCAACGGCCGCAACCGCATCGAGGATTTCTCTCGGGTGAGCAGTGAACTTATCGATGTTCATTATAATCTTGCCGCGCGTCAGTTCCAACGCCTCTTCAAGCGTTAGAATCTCATAGTCTGTCGCCTTACCCTTAGCGTCGCGCATCTTAAACTTCTTTATTTCATCAAGCGTATATTCGGAGACCTTGCCCTTGCCGGTTGTGGTGCGGTCAAGCGTTGCATCGTGGTTAAGGATAAAGCGTCCATCCTTTGTCCTCTGCACGTCAAGTTCGACAATATCCGCACCGAGCGCGATTGACGAGAGAATAGCGCCCTTGGAATTCTCCGGGAAGTTTCGCCAATCGCCGCGATGCATCGCAACAAAGACATAATTGCGGTCGCTTGAAAGAAGCTTCTCACGAATCTGCTCCGTCCGCGTCGAGGCACTAACACAAACCGCAAGAAACGAAAGAAACGAGAATACGGCAAATCTAAGATTCATAATTTCAATCATTAAAAGTTCAGGCCTGTTTTATTGACAAATTCTTCGACAGCGCGGCGGAAGGCCGAGAAATCAAAAGCGTTGTTCACGGCGCCCTTATATCCGTAGGGCTCACCGAGCTTTTTAAGCGCTTTTTCAACCGTTCCTCGTTTCCCTTCTTTCAAAATCCTCATCTTCTCGGCCGCGACCACGCCGGCGCGAAGCGAGATAAGACGTGAAGAGAGTTCGCCTCGCGGATAGATAAGAAATGTATCGCCGGGACGCCAGTGGAGATTACCTCTGCGGACAGTCTTAAAGGACGCGTCGTCATACGGATCTTTAGGCCATGAATTCGCCGCCCAGCGAAGGAAGCCGTCGAAACCCGTAATACCGGGATATGCGCTGAGCCAAAATCCCTCATCGGCGGGGCTGTCCATAAATGTGTTCGGGTGCATCGCCGTAGCGCAGACATAAAACGTCGTCTTAAATCCTTTTTGGCGGCGCGGTTCTAACTCATCCAGAAGCTTCGGATGCTTTCTCAAATGGATGAGGCCCTGGCAGTAGTTGTCGATATTCATTCCGCTAAACTCCGACGGGCTCTTGTTGCCGGCCATAGCGACCTTCATGCCGGGAGCCTTCTTCTGGATGAAAGCGATAATCTTCCTTACATCGTCGGGCGCACGTTCATCCATCGCGATATACGCGTCGTTAAACCAACCCTTGGCTTCCAAATGCTTTTTGAAATCAACCAAAAAGTCCCCCCAGTAATCCTCAAACTCGGCGGTTCCCGGCAGATACTTCTCGCGACGCTCCACCAACCCCTTTCCACGTACTTCCTCCTTCCACGACACCTTATACCCCCAAGGACACATCGTGTAGCAGGCGATATCGGGACCTAAGCCGCACTTACGGCCGAACTCAACGTACTCGTCAAAAATCGTATAATCGAATTCCCACTTTCCGTCCGCTTTCTTAACTCGGCCGATCATAGAATAGTATCCGTCAAGACACTGATTGTTCCACGGGAGATCAAGAAGCGTTACCGTAAGCGCCTTGCAACCGCTTTCAGCGAGCGCACGCCAGACCGGCTCCATCTTCTCGTAATGCTCCTTGGAAAACGGCTTTACGTTGAAGTAACGCGAAACGGCCCACGGATGCTGCCAGAGATCGAGGAAGTATTTCCAATCCTTCGCCGGCGGGAGAACACGATCGACAACCATCAATGCGAGGCTATCGCCGCCTCTCTCGCCTAACTTAACAGTACGCTTACCAGGCTTCGCATCCGGAGCGACGGTTACCTTAATCATAGTCGGAAAAGTTTTATCGCCCTTCTTCCATTCGCGGCAAACATCGGCAACCTTAGCCTTACCGGTGACACGGGCCTTTTTCTTACCCTCCTTGTCGGTATAGCGCTCAAACATATCATACTTCACCTCATCAAAGCGAAGAAGAGTAAACGATACACCCTCGCCGGCAGCGTCCGAAGAAAGCGCCGCCGCGCCATCTTGAAGCACCTCGGGAATTTTCACATACGCGGTCTCGCCGCGCCAGGTAGAAACCTCAAACGTCGCGGAATATGCGCTTATGCCCATAAGACAAATCACAGATAAAAAAGCAGGTTTTTGCATAATTAAAATCTCTTAGGAGTTTTCAAAATAGTTATACAAACATTTTAACAAAATGCGGTAAATACGAAAAGCACAAGTTATTGCAAATTCCTGTCATGGCCAATTGCAAAAAACCGTCACGTTCATTTCCAGAGGCGCCGCCATTCAGCCGGCGTCAATCCGACAGAGGAACGAAACGCGTTCACTAAATGCGGCGGATGCAGAAAGCCTGTGGCATTAGCTATAAAATCAAGAGTAAAGTCGGTCGTGCGCAGAAGCGATTTAGCCTTGTTGAAACGCAAACTCCTCAGTTCGGACAACGGCGTTGTTTTCATCTCGTCGCGAAAAAGCCTATGCAGCTTACTCTCTGAAACGGAAAATTTAGCGGCGATTTCCTCAACGGTAATCGAAGAGGATATGTTATCGGCCATAAACTGAAGTATCTCCTTCAAAAGCGGACTTTTTTCAAATGCGCCATCCGTCGACTCCCGCTCCGAAACACCGAGCGCGGGTATATATGTAAACTCGTTTTCCCTTTCGCCGCTCTCCATCATCCTGTCGAGCATTTCGCATGCGGTAATGGCGAGGCTGCGGAAATTTGGGTTTATGCTGGAAATGGTAATATCCTGATTTTCGCAAACGATAATATTGTCGTTAGTACCAAGAATACCCACTTCCGCCGGCACACTTATCCCGTTTGCGATCGCGCAGTCAAGGACATTTACGGCCACAGAATCGCTCATACACCAAATGCCAAGAGGTTTCGGGAGCTTATAAATCTTCTTAAAAGCGCGCATATTCTCGTCCCAATCGTCTTCACGCCCCTTGCGGATCGTTTCGGCGCGAACAATCCAGGGTATATCATCCGCGACGCCCAGCATGCGGAGATGTTCAACAAAAACCTTATAGCTTATCTCGGCCGATTTTATGCGCTCTGACGTGCAGAAGACAAAATGGCGATACCCCTTTGAATGAAGGTGCTCCGCGGCGACACGGGCGTTCTGCGAATAATCTACGACGGCTCTCGGGATTTTGATATCCGGCCTCGCATAAGAAAGACCTACGACTGGAGTCGACGTCTGTGCGAACTTGGCAATAAAACGCATCTGCGACTCAGAACGTGAAAACGAAACGATAGCTCCATCGCCCTTCCAGCCTCGAGGCGCGATACCGTCATTCATCAAAGTGAGACGCCAGTTATGCTGCGCGGCATACTGAACGATAACGCTGAGAAACTTTCTCGCGTTCATCATCAAGAGAACTTGTTTTTTCTTCATTGCAGACATTTTAAATTTTCCATATCGAACTTATGGAAGATATGCTTTTAGAAAGATTTTCCTCGGAGACATGACTTTTCGGCTCAAAAACGATATGCTCGGCCTTTTCAGCCATCGACGACAATGCGGTGAAATCGACGCCGCCTCCGCCGGGAGCGAAATGATCGTCGTAATAGTCTTTGACGTCGTTGATGTGCATACCGCGGACAAGAGAAATTTCTTCAAGTTTTTCAAGAGCCTCTTTTGCGTCATCGTCAATCCAGCCGTGCATTTCCCTGACGCGGTGGTGACCCGTGTCGAACCATGCGAAGACGCGCGAACCTGATAGCCTCGTGACGATATCGAGAGTTTCAACCTCGTTCGGATAACCTTCCAAAAACGGAAGATTCTCCAAAGCGAGCGCGAGCGACCTTTTTTCAAGTACGGGTTCAATCGACTCAAGCTCTCTTAAGAAAATATCGGTTATCTTCGCGGCTCTCTTATTGCGTGCCGAGAGCGCGGAGTTCAGAACTTTGCGGTATTTGGGATTGAGCGTATCGCCCTTTGCCGCAATAAGCGTCTCACGCAGCAGATGCGAATCGCGTTTTTTCGAAAAGAAAGTCGCCAGAGGAATCCGGCCCGCATGAAGAACGATCGACTTAGCTCCCATATCCGAAGCCGTATCGATCGTTTTTAAAAGATAAATCCTCGCCATCGCGCGCTCGTTCTCGTCGGGGCTCGCGAGCGAATAAAGTTCGGGACTTCCGTCGGGCGCAGAAAGCGGCACGGGGCAGAACGCGTGAACGCTTTCAACGGGAATCTGATCCAATCTTTTTAAAAATCCCGCAAGCTGATCTTGAGTCGTATTAAAGCCGAGTTCCAGCGCGGCGAACCCGAGTTCCAAAGCCTTGTCCGCAATCTCTTCGCCTGAAGAGTATTTTCGGTTGCACCAGTTGGTCGAAAGCGCGAATTTCATTTGAAAGCCATCCTGTCCATCATGGCGCAAAGAACGGCTTCGTCGTTCATCGACTTCTCGCTCTGGCGGTACGCCGTCTCGACCGCCTCGAGATTGCGAAAAGCCTTGAAAAGCGGTACCGAGCCGTTCAACATCCCGCTTCTTACGAACGATGCGACGGTTTTGTAGAACGCTTTGCGGACGATTGCCACATCTTCGTCTTCGGCTTCGTCTTTAAGGGAGGAAAGGATTTCGGCGAGACGCCTACCCGCTAGCGCCCTTTCAAATACGGTTTCGCAGAAAACGACCTCTTCCATCACCTCGCGGACGTCCTCGTAAGCATCACCTTCCAGAACTCCCTCCGAAAGCGGGAGATCCACACGCTGGGATCGTGAGATGATCGTAGGAAGAATCGCGTCGGGAGAATCTGTCTGAAGAATGAAAAGAGTTTTAGGCGGAGGCTCTTCGAGCGTTTTCAAGAACGCGTTGGCGGCCTCGGTCTCCATCCTGTCGGCGCCGATTATCACGCCTACCTTCCAGCCGCCTGAAAAAGCCGTGACAGACATCGGCGCGACAATTTTCTCGCGCATCGACTTTACATGGATGGTACGGCTTTTCCCTTCGGCTTCAAGCCATGCGACGTCAGGATGAGAGCGTTTCTCTATCTGGGAGATTTCGCTAGGAAAAAGTTTTTTCAAAATTCGGTCGGTCAGGACATCGCACTGGCCGCGAAGATCGCCGCAGAGAAGATAGCCGTGAGCGGGCTTTCCCGAATCGACGGCGCGGGAAATCAGATTAAACGCTTCAGAGACCTGCATACCGCCTCCCAAACATGATCCGGCGTCCCGGACGCGTCAATAGTGTGAATACGATCGCTCTCTGCCGCGGCGAGAGCGTGAAAACCCTCGCGAAGTTTACGGTGAAACTCATCGCCCGCAAGCTCTATCCTATCAGCCTCGGTGTTTGTCTCCTTCTCGCGTTTACGCATGCGCGCCGAGGCGACCTCAGGCGGAACGTCCAAAAGAAGCGTCAAATCGGGCTTAAGGGAATCGCAGGCGAAATCGTTGGCGACTTTTAGAATCTCGAGATCCAGTCCACGGCCGTATCCCTGGTAGGCGAAAGTGGAATCGCTGAAGCGGTCGCTTAAGACCCAGACGCCCGAGTCGAGAGCGGGGACAATCACGTTTTTCACTAGCTGCGCCCGAGCCGCGAGAAAAAGAAGAAGTTCGGCGCGATCGCACGGAGGATCATCCTTCTCGTTTTTGAGGAGGCCTCGGATGAGTTCCGCAAGACGCGTGCCTCCCGGCTCGCGTGTAACGAGAACCTCGACGCCTTTCTCTTTAAGATAAGCTTCGAGGCGCCTGATCTGGGTCGATTTACCGCAGCCTTCGCCGCCTTCAAAAGTGATAAATCTGCCCTTTTTCATAGCGCCTCGAACCCTACCGCCTTATGAAGCGGCTTCGATCTTCTCTTTGAGATGTTTCGCCAAATCAGCTATCGTCATCGCGCCGAGATCGCCGTCTGCGCGCGAGCGAACGGAAACCGTGCCCGCCGCCTCGTCGCGGGGACCGACGACGACCTGGAAAGGAACCTTCTGAAGCGTGGCCTCGCGGATCTTCGCGCCGAGCTTGTCGGGCGCGACATCGACATCGACGCGGAAACCCTCGGCCTTAAGCGCGGCACGGACCTTCTCCGCATACCCGAGAGCCTTGTCGCTGACGGGAAGAACTCGAACCTGCTCGGGAGCGAGCCAAAGCGGAAACGCGCCGGCGTAATGTTCGATAAGAATTCCGAAGAAGCGCTCGATCGAGCCCAAAAGCGCGCGGTGGACCATGTATGGGCGATGATCCTTGCCGTCGGCGCCGACGTACGTGAGATCGAAACGTTCGGGAAGATTGAAGTCGAACTGAACCGTACCGAGCTGCCACGGACGGCCGAGAGCGTCTTTAATCTTCATGTCGATCTTAGGACCGTAGAAAGCGCCGCCGCCTTCGTCGACCTCGTATGAAAGACCTTCTTGATCAAGCGCGTCGCGCAGCGACTGGGTGGCCTGCTCCCAGCGGCTCTCCTCGCCGACGGCCTTTGCGGGCTTGGTCGAAAGATACGCCTGGATGTCATGGAAGCCGAAGCGCCCGAGCATATCCTTGGCGAAGCGGACGGTATCCTTGATTTCCTGTACGATCTGATCTGCCGTGCAGAGAATGTGGGCATCGTCCTGGGTAAAGCCCCTTACGCGGAAAAGACCATGGCGAACGCCGTCCTTCTCGTAGCGGTATACGGTTCCGAGTTCAGCAAGACGCATCGGCAAATCGCGATAGCTGCGCTTCTTTGCCTGATATACCTGAATATGGAACGGGCAGTTCATCGGCTTAACGTAATACTCTTCAACGTAAGAGTCGTTTCCGTCACCCTCCTGAACCTTCATGCACGGGAACATACCCTCTTTATAAAAACCGAGGTGGCCGGAGGTCTGCCAGAGATTGCTGCGGCCGACATGGGGCGTGTAAACGATTTCGTAACCAGCGTCGTAATGCTTCTTGCGCCAGTATTCCTCGATCGCGACACGGATGCGCGCGCCCTTAGGAAGCCAGTGGACAAGACCGGGACCTACGGATTCGGTAATCGTGAAAAGCTCGAGCTGCCTGCCTAAAATTCGGTGATCGCGCTTGCGGGCCTCTTCTTCGCGGGCAATGATCGCGTCGAGTTCGGCCTGATCCTTGGCGACGATGCCGTAGACGCGCTGAAGCATCTTGTTCTTCTCGTCGCCGCGATAGTAGGAACCGGCAACGCGCACGAGCTTAACTACGCCGATCTGAGACGAGGTTTCGACGTGAGGTCCGCGGCACATTTCGACGTAATCGCCGACAGTATAAGTTGAAATGTCTTCGCCCTCGGGAATATCGGCGAGGCGTTCGAGTTTATACTTCTGACCTTCGAGAAGCTTCTCGCATTCCGCGCGGGTGACGATCTTCCTTACGAAAGGCTCGTCAAGCGCGATGAGACGCGCGATTTCTGCCTCGATCTTAGCGAAGTCGTCGGTTGAAATACGGTGGGGAAGATCGAAGTCGTAGTAAAAGCCTTCGTCCGTCGCAGGTCCGATGTCGACCTGAACGTCTTCAAATACGTTAGAAACGGCGCGCGCCATGATGTGGGCCGCCGAATGCCTTCTTTGCTGTTCGCTGATTTCGCTCATTTTTCTCCTTGAAAATCGTCAAGCGTCACTTCTTGATCAACTTGACTTTTGAATCTCTTAAATCAAAGCCCTTGGAGCCGTCTGATGTTTTACATCCGCTCACCACTCCAAGCTCGCATTTTTTCATAACGACGTCGGTAGGATTGAAATCGCCGCGACCGTTTTCGGAAAGCGCCAATTTAATCTCCTGTCCGGGAAGCGAAAAGTTCTCGAAAAGAACATTCTCCGTCTCGTCCGCGATGCTGGAATAAACGCCTTCGGGCGTTACGACATCGAAAGAAACGTTTACGAAGGCGGAATCTCTCAATCTGCGGAAAGAAAACACACGACAGGCTATTCCGGACGACTTAAGCCCGTAAACGATCAAATCGCCGGCCCAATCGGGATACTGCGCGATCGATGTCAAAGCCTCCACGGACGAAGCGCTGTCGAGAGGCTTAACGTCATCGATCGTGCAATTGACGATAAGGGACGAAGAACCGGGAACGGGATTCTTCACGACGGACTTGACGGTATGAGCGCGAATAATCACAGCGGCGGGACCTGTCGTCATTTCGTATGTCGCACCTCCCGTTACGTATGCGACAAGCTTATTGCCAATAGGATACGACTCTCCAGTATGGCGGCCTTTAAGATTTGTGAAATTGCAGTTGTCAAACCATGCCGAGGTCTTTCCACCCTCACCCATAACGATCGAACCGTATTCCTCAGCATCGACATTGCAATAGAGATTTAAGTTTTTGAAATGAAGCTTTTCAGTCCCAGGACGGCCGGCCATGAGTTTAACGCTGGCGCGATCGACACCGGGAGCGGGCGTAACCAAAGTCCAGTATTTTCTGTCAAACCCGCCGCCGAGACTTCTGAGATTGTAAGTGCCGCTCTTAAGGTAAACGGTTCCGCCGTCACCCGCCATTTTAACTGCGCGGGCAAGCGTTTTAACGGGAGAAGTCTGGTCGCCGGCGGCGAATTCATTGCCGTTTTCGGAATCGGCCCATATTATTTTCTTCGACCCGAGGGTACCTTTTGCGTTGGCATAGATCGTCAACGCGGGCAATTCGTAAGGCTTATCGCCTTCGACGAAGACTTTAGCTCCAAGAGTATACTCCCTGTCGCCGAGTTTCTCGCAAAGTTTACCCGCAGGAAACCGTAGAACAAACTCTTCAACGCCCGTTCTCGGGTTGAGCGTTGGAGCGTCGACCGGCTTACCGAACTTCCCGCCGTTAATTGTAAACTGTACCTTTACAGCCTTATCGTGAAACGCCACAACGCCGGCGGAAAAAGTTCCGTCTACGCGCTGATGAGGCACAACATCCCAAGCCGCAACAGGTCTCGCTGCAAGAAGCGGCGAGACCGTAAGCGAGAGAACTCCGACAAGAAGTGTTTTTCGCATAGTTCAGATCCGATCAGTTGATGACGGGATAGAGATACATATTCTTGTAATCAGCATCGGAGTGATCGCCCTGGAGATAGAGAGGGCCGGGAACGAACTCGTTGGCGTCAATGGCACCGCCCGTGACGCCGACGACGGGAGCGTTGTCGATGATCGTCTTACCGTTGAGGACGACGGTGAGGTGGCGCTTATAGAGAACGACAGAGACATGCTGCCATTCGCCAGCGGGCTTTTCGGCTGCGACCGAGGGCGTTACGCGGCCATAATACGCGGCCATGTTGTGGCAGTCGACTTTCTTTCCGTAGCTGTCGATCGTCTGAATCTCATAGCGTCCGCGGAGATAGACGCCGGAGTTGGAATCTTTAGGAACGCGGACATCGTACTCGAGCTTGAAATCGTAGAAGTCGCTACGCTTAGTCATAAGATTGGCGCCGCCGTGATTCCACTTTCCGTCAGGCTTGCGGCCGAGGTTGTTCGAAAGAACACCGTCTTTGAACTTCCAGGCAAACTTGGACTCGGGATTCATCGACTTCCAGCCGTCGAGACCGTCTTTAAGAAGATCGATCTTCTCGCCGAACTTGGCGTCCTTTGTTGAAACCTTTGAGCAAACTGGAGGATTGCGCCAACCTGTAAGCTTACCGGCATCTGTACCATCATTATTGGTAACTTTAGCTTCGAGCTTGTTGCTGTTGACCTTACCTTTAACCTTAAACTTCCAAGGATGATCAAAAGAGAATTCATCGCCATTGATAACGAGATTCTTAACGGGAGTCGGCGACGCCCAGCGCCAAAGAACGAGAGCGGAAGCCTTACCCTCGGCATCACGCTCGACAATCATCGAACCCGCGCTCATACCGTCGTAAGGAAGTTTAAGACCCCAGTTACCGACAACGGGATCTTTGCAATCATAACAGCACTTCGACAAATTGCAGCATCCGGCCAACGCGACGATAGCTGACGAAAAGAGAATTAATTTAATATTCATTTTTAATATCCTTACTTAAATCTTAATTAAACTCATTCAACAGGAGTAAGCTCAGCTACGCCGTCGGCAGGAGCTGCAGGAGCGGCGGGAGCCTTGGGCGGAAGCTTAAGACCGGCGCCCAGGCCGGGCTTCGGGGGAAGCTTAAGACCGGCACCAAGACCCGGCTTCGGAGGAAGCTTAAGACCAGCGCCGAGGCCAGGCTTCGGAGGAAGCTTAAGACCGCTTTTCATCGAGGGCAACTGAGGACGGCGAAGCGCCGTCGTAGGAGCCGCAGCGGCTGGCGCGGCGGACGCGGACTCAACCGCAGGCGCAGCGACAGGAGCGGCGGGCTCGGACTCAACCGCAGGCGCAGCGGCGGGCTTAATGGCATCTGCAACCGGAGGAACAGCCGCTGCAGGAGCCGCTTCGGGAGCAACAGCCTTATCACCTTCGATTTCATCGACAGAAACGATAAATTTACCGAACTGAAGCATATCGCGAACGGCGAGCTCGACAGTCCCCTCTACCTTCTGACCGAGACGATAGGTACCGTTCATACTGCCGAGATCTTCAAGAAACCACTTACCGTCCTTTTCAAAAATCTTCGCGTGATTACGCGAAACACCTTCCGCCGACAACGGCGCAATGGTATTACCGATATCGCGACCGATACCGATTACCTTTTCGGAGGTAAAACACAACTTGAGCAAAGAACCGTTATTATTGGCTATCAAAGTGATTTTCATATTTATTTAACCTCGGTGTTATTTTAAACAACTTATTTGAAATTATACCATATTTGGCCGTATTTACGCCAGCGAAACTTAAATCATAAAATTTACCTGCACTTGCATGAGCCTCCGCAGGACTTATCATTCGATTTTACGTTTTTCAAAACCTCATGGAAATCGCTGCGCATTTCAAGCGCACGGTTGGTAGTCACCGTGTCGGCTCCGCGATTAAAAGCGACGACCGCCGCTCCGAGATCGTCAATCGTCCATACGTGAAACTCGAATCCGGCGCCCTTGACCTTATCGATAAACTCCTTCGTTATGATGTCGCGTTTGAAGTTGATGTCGACGCCGTCGGCACCCGTATCCTTAAGAACCTTAATAACCTCTTCGGGCGTTATCGGACGCCATTTGCCGTTAGGAATGTAATTGCCTTTCTCGTCAAGCGGCGGAACTTTCGAGCTTACGAGCCAATAAACCTTATATTCCGGCATAGCCTCCTTGACGGCCTTGCACGACTCCTGATTGAAGGAAATGAAAAGCGTATTCTCCGGCGTAGCTTTTTTCTGGGCGGCGAATACCTTTTTGACATAAGGAACAATTTCAGGCCCGGTCTTTATTTCGACGTAGATCTTGCGACCGTCGCGGGCAAGATCCAAAACCTCCTCCAAAAGAGCGGGCCGCGTACCGGCGAACGTGGATCCCTTCCACTTTCCCCAGTTTCCGACATCGAGACGGGAAACCTCGTCCCACGTCACATCACAGCAGCGGTTGGTGTTCACCCCGCCCGTAGTACGCTTTAAATCCCTGTCGTGAAACGTGAAAACTCTTCCGTCCTTTGAAAGATAGATGTCGCACTCAAACCCGAAACCTCTCTCCACGGCCGTCTTGAACGCAGGGAGCGTATTCTCGGGCGCATCAATAGATTCGCCGCGATGCGCGATAAGCGTCGTGTAATCGGGGATGTTAGCCGCGAATACGGCGGTTGCGGCGGCGATAGCGCACATCATAACGGAACTTTTTTTCATAGCATAAAACTCCTTTTTAGGGTTGATAGACTTAAACTCGGTAAAAATTATTTCTTTGCCGCGAAATCGGGCAGATCGTCAAAACCGACAATCGCCATACCCTCTTCGCTCGCGGCTTTCAAAATGGCCTCGAGCCATTCGGTTTTCATGCCGATGCCGCTGGGCTTTTTCGAAATATCGTGTGAATAAAGGACCATCGTCTCGTTGTTGGCGGCCGCTCTGCGAATTCCTTTGACAAGATCGTCGATGTCGGTGTTGTAATAAGTACCGATACCGACACCGCGCATAAGATGATTGGTGGCGACGGCCGCGTCGCTCATATACATCATATCGAGCTTTTCAAACGGCACAAGCCCGTCGCGCTTAAGCCCCTTCGGATCATGAGGCCGCGCCTTGGGCAACCCGCCGCGCAAACGCTTAATGCCGCGGGAGACGAGCTGCGCGTCTATTTCCGGGGTGCTCGCGTTGTTGGGAAAAGCCAAAGCTTTAGGAACGATACCGACCGACGCGTAGGCTTTCATCTGAGGGGCGACCTCATCGTTCCAGAAAGCCTCGAATCCGTTCTTTTTGACGTAATCGGTCGCCTTGCGGTGATGAACGGTGTGAGGCCCCACCGTATGCCCTGCGTCATGAAGCTTCTTCATGCATTTCAACGCGCCCGCGCTCAAAGCGCTGTGAGGAAAGAAACTCGCCTTGGCGTTGTATTTCTCAAAAATCGGCATCGCCGCCACCCAGCCGTTCCAGTGGCAGTCGTCGAACGTCAAACAAAGCCTGCCGCGTTTCGGAGCCGAATTGGCCGCTGATGACAGAAAAGCAACCATACAGGCCAGGCAAAAGAGCGTCAATTTTTTCATATTAAACCTTTCTGAAAGGATACGGCGGCGGCTGAAAACCGCACATGATATCAATAGTTCCAAATTATATCATTTTACTCCGCCGCCTTCAAACGTTAAACCGGATTAACCGTTCCTAACAGAATCCTAACAGAAAAAAGATAAAATTATAGAAAATACACATAAAAACTTCTTTTCCTATGAAAGAAATTCTTACTATTATCTTGACGGTGGCGGGCGGTCTTGGAACGTTCCTCCTTGGTATGAAACATCTTTCCGAAGGTCTTCAGGCCGTAAGCGGTCGAGGTCTAAAGAAGTTTATGTCGCTTGCGACGACCCACCGCCTGGCCGGTGTAGCGACAGGTTGCGTCTCTACAATAATCGTCCAGTCCTCCTCTATCATTACCGTAATAGTTGTAGGATTCGTATCGTCGGGACTCTTGAATCTGACTCAGGCGATTAATGTTATTATAGGCTCGAACATCGGTACAACCACTACAGCATGGCTTATCGCGTTCGTTCCCAGCGTCGGTCTCTTAGGGCTATCCATAATTGCGATCGGCGCTATTCTCTACTTCTTTGTTAACAAAGAAACAGCCCACAACATCGGTCTTGCGCTTATGGGCCTCGGTTTTGTGTTCATGGGTCTTCACTGGATGAAGGAAGGTCTCGAGCCGATCAAGCATAACGACGCCATCCTTGAGGTTTTCAGATCTCTCGATGCTGGTACAGTCACTGGGCTTCTGAAATGCTTTATCGTCTCTTTGATCTTCACGGCTGTCGTCCAGAGTTCCGCCGCGACTACGGCGATCGCGATGGCGTTGCTGACCGAGAACATCATTACATTCGAAACCGCGGCTGCCACCGTCTTCGGTATGAACATCGGCACGACCGTGACCGCTTGGCTCGCAGCCTTCAACAGTACTACCGAGGCTAAACGCGCCGCGACGGCCCACACGCTCTTCAACATCGTCGGAACTCTTATACTGATGCCGCTTTTCATCCCCGTAATGATTCCTTCGACGCTTCACTTCTTCCCTGAACTTGTAAAAGGTCTCCCCGTCAAGGGCGCGACCGCCGAAGAACTGAAGACTTACGCAGGTTCCGCAACGGCCGCGATGGCCGTTATCCACACGGCGTTCAACATCGCGACCACGCTCATCTTCCTTCCGTTCGTAAAGCAGTTCGCAGCGTTCGTCTCCTGGATGGTCCCCGCGAAGGCCAAGGGTTTTGAACAGACAAAACTTACCTATATCGACAAGCACGTTAAGCTTTCACCCCAGATCGCCTGCGAACAGGCATTCCGCGAAGTGCAATTCATGGCGACGAGCAACATCGAAATGATGACTAACGTCAGAAACGCGATTTCAGGAACAGCCGACGAAAACGAAGTCGAGCACGTCTTCCGCCGCGAAGATATTCTCGACCGCGTCCAGCAGGAAATAACAGAATTTCTCGGACGCGTTATGACGACGCGTCTCCCGCTCGATGTCGCCGATCAGGCCCGCGCCCTTTTGAGAATCACCGACGAACTCGAATCGATTTCCGACGCCGAATGCACCGTCGTTAAAGCGCTTAAGCGATTCCGC
>JAGCJE010000189.1 GCA_017648225.1 Kiritimatiellia bacterium
ACATCGGGACGGAGCGCATTCAGCCGTTCGCGCACGTCATCCATTTCGCCCATCGCCGCAACGGTGCCGAAAGCGCCGAGCAGGCCGACGACGGTGCCGAACAGGCCGAGCAGCGGAGAAAGCGTGGAGGCGGTGGAAAGCATGGCCGCCTTGCGGTTCTCAAGGCGGAGTTCACGGCCGACCTTATCTTCCGCGAACATCTTGACTTCCTGATAATCGGTTGAATCCTTGTGCTGGACCATCGTCTCGACCACGCGCGCGAGCATCGACTTGTTGGAGCGGCAGAGCGCGATGACTTCGTCGATTTTGCCCGCCTTCCAGAGCGCGATCACTTCGGAAGTGAAGCCTTCGGGGACGACGCGGCTCTTGCGCATATTGAAGAAGCGCTCAAGCGCGCAGCCGATGCCGAGAACCGAAAGCGCCGCGATGAAATACATCGTAAGTCCGCCCTGGCTCCAGTAGAGCGCCCACTGATCGATGCCGGAAATTTCTTTTGCGGCCTCGGCGGCGGCCTCGGGAGCGGCGGCAGCGGCGGCATTGACGGCGTTGGTCGCAGCCTGAGCGGCTTCCTGCGCAAAAAGTTTCATCATTCCGATGGCGGCTCCAAGAGCGAGCCCGACGACGGTCAACTGTTTTTTCATTTGTATGGACAACCTTCCTTGTTGATTTTTCAATTCCGTAGATTATACCATTTTCTCGTGCCTTTTGTAAGGTCGAGTTGAATGGGGTGCGATTTTATTTTGCAGGCGTCATCTCCAGAAGTAAATGCAAGTTCCACTTGCATTTACTCCCTAAGTTTATTGGGCAGTATTGATTCTGGTATATTTCCCCTCTATTCCTTCCTAGGAAGGAAACCTGCGTTTACTTCTGGACAACTCTAAGATGCTTCCTTTTGTGCTGCTAAATCGCTATCGTATCCTTACCCGACGATTCTACTCGGCATGTGCCGATGGATGGTGACGGGATACAACAAAAGGAGATACTCCATGAAACACATGGGTAACGACGAACGAAACCGCATTGAGTTCATGCTTGGATGCGGGCGGAACATAACCGACATAGCCAAAGCGCTCGGAAGGTCGCAATCGACCATTTCACGCGAACTGCTCAACAGACGCATCGAAAGCGAAAAGCATTATGCCTGCTCGAACAGGATTTGCGTACACTTCGACGAATGCTGCCTAAAGCACTTCAGCAGTTCAAGCGACAGAGGCCTCAGAAAGAACATCAAGGGATGTTTTGAGGGATGCCCCAACTTCCGAGAAGCCGTTTGTGAACGCCTCAACCGTGCTCCATACGTATGCAATGGATGCGAGAAAGCTCATAACTGCCCGATGAAAAAACGCTATTATGTCGCTTCGGGCGCACAGGCGAATTATCGAGGGACGCTCGTAAACAGCCGAATAGGGGTTCATCCTGACGCCGAGACTATCGAAAAAATGGATAAGCTTCTGTCTCCCTCAGTGCGCAATGGGCAATCGGTCGATGCCATTATCGCAAACAATCCCGAGCTCTTCGCCAAGTATGCGCGAAGCACCATCTATGGATGGCTTGAAGACGGGCTTTTCAGTTCCAAAAAGCACGACCTGCCTTTTGCCGGAACCCGTCGCAAGCCACATAAAAGGCCAGAGATAAAGACCAATGCCAAATGCCGTGTCGGCAGAACCTACGAGGATATGACAGAATGGCTTAAAGAACACCCGCTCGTCATTCCGACGGAGGCAGACACCGTCATCGGCTCCATCAGCGGCAAGGTGCTATTCACCTTCATGATCCGCGGAAAGTTTCCTCTCGCCTTCTTACGGGATGCGAAAACGTCACAGACCTTCACTCGGATCATAAACATGCTCTGGGACAATGCAGGTCCAAGTCTCTTCAGAAAGCTGTTCCGCTGCATCCTCCCGGATAACGGACCCGAGTTCAGCGATCCGAACGCCGTGGAAAAATACCGCCCCGATCCTGAACACAACCCTTGCAAGCGAGTGTCACGAGGTGTAAGAATGTTCTACTGCAACCCCTACTGTTCATCACAGAAGCCGCACATCGAACGCTTCCATCTGGAACTTAGGCGCATACTCCAGAAAGGCGTCTCGTTCAACGCGCTTTCCCAAGAGCAGGTCAATCTGATTATGTCGCACCTCAACAGCTATCCAAGACCGTCGCTTGACGGCAGAACTCCTTACGACATATTCGTTGAAGAGTTCGGAGAAGAGGGAAAGCTGTTCCTCGACAAACTCGGCATTGTCCGCATCCCATCTGACGAAGTCACGCTACATCCTTTTCTGCTCGGACAGAAATTCCAGAAAGCGGCAGACAAAGCAATACTCAAAAAGAATGGATTGATCACGCCTAAGACAAGCACTTCCAACAAGTAAAAAAGGCTCCCTTTCGAGAGCCAAGAACCAAACCCGACGTCAGCAAGTAACCGCAAGTTCAACCTGGCACCGGGTAGCGGGAACATTGTATCAAATTCTCAACACCAAAACCGAAAACAAACGCAAATCAGACAATCCGGCAACTTATAAAACTCTGCGCCTCTGCGCCTCTGCGTTAAAAACAAAAATTTGCCAAAAGTTATTGATTTGACTTGCAGTTACTTTCAGAACTTGCGTTTAGTTTTGGACACGACGCCCCAATTTTTTCCGCGGCTGCCGAGCCTTCGCGACCCCTTGCGCGGATTTTTCGGTTTTCAACACTAAAAGTTGCCCTCTTTGGTCGATCTTCGCTATAATGCGAAGTGCTAAACTCTAACAAAGAGGGGCAACACCATGTATGATACCACAATTGCGACGAAACTGCTATCCCAGCTCAATTCTTTTTTGGGGAGAATTTCTCCCCATTTTCACAAGCCCGTGGCGCGCTTTATAGGCGATATGATGTATGGAATCATGGCTGAGAAGGATGTGAAGCTCTCTTCTATCGTTCGCGCACTCAAAGAAAAAATCACCCCAAAAAAAGTTGAAGATAGACTTAGCCGAATGTTATCCTCTTCGGAACTCGAACATACTCTACACGATGTCATCGCCGAAATGGGCGCAACGAAAGTCCACAAAGACACGCTCATAATCCTCGACCCATCTGACATACAGAAACCCTATGCTAAGAAAATGGAACACCTTGCAAAGGTCTGGGATGGAAGCAAAGGCGAAGTAGGCGACAACCTAGGGTACTGGGGTTGCATGGCGGTAGCATGCGAGAGTGGAGGCCGTAGGCCTATACCTTTACACTTCAGGCTATGGTCTGCCGACTCTCCTGGATTTGTAAGCGAAAACAAAGAGGTAGAAGACATCGTCAAGACAATATCGAAGCACACGAAAAAACGCGGTATATATGTTTATGACAGAGGTGGCGACAACATTGAGTTTTACCGTTTCTTGCTATCAAACGGGCTAGATTTCATTGTCCGCCTCAAGGAACGGTATGTAAAGAGTTGGAAACGTAAAATCATGTGCGGAGAGCTCGCCAGTCAATGCCAGATGCTACATCGTGCGGTTGTGGAATTCGACCACCATGGCGAAACAAAGTATGTGACGATAGAGTTTGGAAGCGTTCCAGTGCGACTCCCGGATATTCCAGATAAATTGCTACATATGGTCGTAGTCAGAGGATTCGGAAAGAAGCCGATGATGCTGCTGACGACGCTCGCACAGAACACGTCATATAAAGCACTTTGGCAAGTAGTCGAGGGATATATCACCCGTTGGAGAGTTGAGGATACTATTCGCCACGTCAAGCAATCGTATAAGCTTGAGGATATACGCCTCTTTAAGTACAACAAACTCAAGACTATGGCGGCGGTAGTCCTAACTACCGTTTATTTTAGCATGGTATGGATTGGGAACTCAGAGAAGCACGCAGTCATTGCGAGGAATATCGCAAATATGTCGTTCCGCATACACGGCGTACCAGAATTTCACTTCTATTCAATAGTCGACGGAACAAGCGACATACTGAAAGGACACGGCGGAAGATGGCGGGGATTTGACCCGTCCAAGGCTGAAAAGGAACACGAGACATCGCTCTTCGCATTCTTTGGGATGAATACAGGATGATGACGATCTAAAACACTCCCAATTTCCGACCCATAAACGGAAACGCCTCCGCGTTCCCGCAGTCAATTTTTCACTTATCGCAGAATGAAAATCGCCACTTCACCCTTTATTTATAGGGTTTTGCTCTTTTTCTCACCAAAAAAATTGGGGAACCTCCAACACGGATGTCCATGCCAATCGCGGCAGATTTGAGGTCGTTCTGAGGGTTGAACTCGCGGAAAGCCCTGAAAAATGCTCGTTTGTGAGGTGTGATAGCACCTGTTCTGCTCGATAACCCTGTTCTTTCTCATGCGGGCATTATACCAACATAGGGTCTAGGGTCCCTCGCAAGCTATTTCATCTGGGTTTTCGCACAATGCGATAATGGCGCAGCTTGGACCTGGCAAGCGCATAGACCTTTTCCTGCTCGGCGAGAAGTTCGGCGCGGACTTCCCGATAGCGAGGCCAGTACTCTACATATCCGGGGACGAACTTGGCAAAATACCCATTCTCGCCTTTTTCCTCAATCCATTTCGCAAACGCCGCAACATCGTCAACGTCGGTGCGCCCGGAATATGCCCATCGCGCACTGTGGTGGTTGCGGAGAACACTCTCCGTCTCGCGGTTCCGCTCGTTCGCGTCGAACACGGAGCGGGATTGCGCGAATTGCGGCATGGCGTCCGACAATGAGAGGTTGACGCCGCCCGCAAGTTCGTCCGCCGCCCATTCGCCAACGGCGCACCCGTCCACCGACAGCTCATATCGTCCAGGTGCGAGCCCGGCGACAGAGAGCATTTCCCTGTTAAGCGATTCCGCAAAGCCGAACTCCCCGACGACAGGCGTCGCCGCAGCGTCTACCGGACAGGGAAGAGCCTTTTCGAGAACGGAAAACGCAATGCCGCCGTCAATTGCCGCGAAGTCGGAAACCTCCGCATTCGTGTTGCGCGAAACCGAAAGCGCCTTGGCGTCTATGGCAACATCACTGACAACGGGATCGACCCCCTGCGCCCTGAGGAACGTCCAGGCCATTATGGAATGTCCAA
Source organism: Kiritimatiellia bacterium (assembly GCA_017648225.1). Classification (GTDB taxonomy): domain Bacteria; phylum Verrucomicrobiota; class Kiritimatiellia; order RFP12; family UBA1067; genus UBA1067. Next base: position 5,075 of record JAGCJE010000189.1, read on the forward strand.
GCCCCTCTGGATGCACCCTGTCCCACCTCGTCAGCATGAAATGCGGCTCGTTCGCCCGACGCTTCATAAGATAGTTCTGCAAGGGAGTATACAAGTCTATTCCAAGCGCATCGTCCCTCGCCGCCTTCTCAAGGACATGTCCCGCCATCATCGAAAGCGCGACAGAGCAGCCGCGTTGGTTGACAGTCGCCCAGCCTGTCGCGCTCGGCGGCATGTTCGTTGGAATCGCAGTGTCATCGTAGATAGTGGGGGTCAAGTAGATGAACTTTGCCCGCGGGGCGGCTTCTGCGACCTTGCGGACGACAGCATCGAGGTTTCGACAGTAGTTATCGTAGGCTGCCGCCCTTCTCCGCAGAAGACCAGACGCCGACTTGTCGCTGTACGCGCCTCTGTCAACGTCGTTCATGCCGAAATGGAACACCACCCACGTGGGATCGTACTCCGCGACATCCTCGGGGATGCGCTTCATCGCCCCCGCCGCCGAGTCGCCGCCGATGCCCGAGTTCACGAAGCGAATCTTCCGTTCCGGGTAGCGTGTGCGGTAGAAGTCGGCGATGTACTTGTAGTACATTCCGCCGTGCGTTATCGAGTCGCCGAAGAACACCACGGTGTCGCCGTCGCGAAACGGCTCCGCACCGGACTTTCCCGCGAACATGGAAAGAACGAGAAGCGCGGCGGTGCATAGCAACTGTCGAGATCCTTGAATCATGCCTCAGCCCTTCCTCCCTGCCAGTGAATCAGAATTTTTATAATCATCCATCGTCATTATTCCCAATTATACCACTTTACCTCGTAAAATAAAAGCGCGGCGTGATCCGGACGCCGGGGATAACAGGTTCGAAGCGGACGTATTCGCCGCCGCACGGATCGAACGGATACATGCCAAGACACGCGAAGATATACCAGGCACTCATCTGTCCGCAATCGTCGTTGCCGCAAAGACCGTCTGGAGTCGTCTTGAAATAAAACTTCTCGCAGATCTCGCGGACCAGTTCCGCGGTGCGCTCCGGCCTGCCCGCAAGCGAAAAATAAAACGCGACGTGGTGGCTCGGCTCGTTGCCGTGGGCATACTGCCCGATCAGCCCCGAAACGTCCAGCACGGAATTTCCGCCGGCTTTCTCGTCAAGCCTGAAGAGCCTGTCCAATCTGTCGGCGAACGCCGTTTTACCGCCGAAAAGTTCCATGAACGCCGCCGGTTCGTGCAGGACGTGCCAAGTATACTGCCAGGAATTCCCTTCCGTGAGGGCGTTGCCGTACGCAAGGGCGAACGGATCGAAAGGCTCGGTGAATCTTCCGTCGTGGTTACGCGGGCGCATGAAGAGGGTGTTTTTGTCGAAAAGATTACGCCACGCGGTCGAGCGCTTCGTGTATTTAAGCTCCATCTCCCTGTCGCCGATCGCTTTGGCGAAACGCGCCGCGCAGGCGTCGTCGTAGGCGATTTCGAGGGTGCGGCTCACGCTTTCGTGCTCCACGAGATCGGCCGGCAGATAACCGAACCTGCGCAGCAGCGGCGCGCCCTCTTTGCGGCGGCCCATTTCCCACGAAAGCGAACGGTCGATCAGCTCCATCGTCTGCTTTTTGTCGATCTCCGGCACGAGCCCCTTCAGATACGCGTCGACGATCACGGGGATGCTGTGCACGCCGATCATGCACTCCGTCTCGCATCCCCACAAAGTCCAGATGGGCAGATACCCTCTTTTGCGGCCGTCCCGGAGCATGGAATCGACCATTCCCGGAACGCGCTCCGGCACGAGCAAAGTATAAAGCGGATGCGCCGCGCGGAACGTATCCCAAAGCGAGAACGTCGAATAATAAGGTTTCTCGCCCACGTCGGAAATCATGTTCGGAGAATAGAAGACATGGTAAAGCGCGGTATAGAGCGATTTCATCCTGTCCCTGTCGCCCTTCGCTTCGATGCGGCCGAGCAGCGAGTTCCATTCCTCTTCGGCTTCGGAACGGATTTCCGCGAAAGTCCGGCCCGCGGTTTCGGCTTCGAGGTTGCGCGCCGCCGCGCCCTCGTCGGTACGCGAAAGCGCTATGCGCACTTCCAGCTCGCGCATCCCGCGCGGGAATTCGAAAACGTATCTCCCGCCCGCTTCTCCGGGCGCGTCGGGAAGCTTCTCGAATTTCGTCCACCGAGCGCTGAATTTCGCCGCGGCGTAGGTGTCGCGCCCTTTCGCCCATCCGTTCGAGCGGTGGTAGGCCGTAAAACCGAACCGGTCGGGAGACGCGGAGAACCTCGCCTTTTCGATGATTTCGGCGTTGGGCCGGTCGCCCCAGCCTTCGATCACCCACTGGTTGTCGACGAGAAGTTTAGGGACACTCCCCTCGGGGAAGACGAACCGGTACACGGCTGAACATCTCGCGGCGGTCATTTCGCACGCCACGCCTCCGGCGGTTACCGCGTAATAGCCGGGGCTCGCCTTTTCGGTCTTTTTGTCGATCGCCAAAGGTTCGCGGGGCGCGCCCAAAACGTAAGGCTTGAGCAGAAAATCGCCCAAATCGCCGCACCCGGTACCGCTGAGATGCGTCTGCGAAAAACCGTAGAGCGTCTTGTCTTCATAGCGGTAGCCGCTGCAATGGCCCCAGTTGTAATTGCCGGTATCGGGGCCGGGCTGCACCATACCAAAGGGTCGCGTTGCCGCAGGTGTTGTATGACCATTACCACCCGTTCCGATAAAAGGATCAACATATTTTATTTTCCCAGACGCGACTCCATTTAAAGATACAACTATAAAAAAGCACAAATAAAAAAATTTATACATACAGCACTCTTTCTTTTTTGTTAAAATCTCTATGGGGACAGTCCCCACGCTCAACTAAAATGTAGTGCGTGGCAATTTGTCGAATATTGTGCGCCCTGGGCCAACAGTTCCCGTCATTATTGCAAAAGGCTCCATCCATTCAACTGAGTAGCCAGTGATGCGCCCAAAATGAACTTGTGCTTCAGCCTTGCGCTTTGCAATTTTATCGCCATTCTGAGATTTATATAGCGAAATTAGATGCGTCTTTTCCTCGTAGACCTTCGAGACATCGACATACACGAACGGCGGAAAACCGCGCGACTGCATTTCCTGCAGATGGAAATACACCTCGGGGCGCAATCCGGCCAGCGCTATCGCTTTCATGCCGGCGGCGAAATTCATGGTATGATCGATATGGACATCGATCGGCCAATGGGTGATCACTGCCCGGGGATTGATCCGCTTGAGCAGCTCGGCAAGGCGTGCCACCGTTTCGCGCCCCGCATACGCCTCGCCGTCGATCTCGTCAAGCCAGTGCAGATGCGCTCCGAGACCTTTGCACACTTCCGTTTCCTCGGCGGTGCGGGTACGGCGCGTCCAGCCGCTTTTGAACTTCTCTTCGCCGCATCCGCGCTCGCCGTGGGTGTAATCGATCACGTGGACCTCGTAGACGCCTTTCATCAGCAATGCCGTCCCCATGGAACTGGC
>JAGCJE010000190.1 GCA_017648225.1 Kiritimatiellia bacterium
CGGCGATGTTGCTCTTACTGACGGTAAGCTTACCTTCAAGGGTAATTTCGCGATTGACGGCGAATCCGAAGCGACCGAGATGAATCTCGTAGTAAGCGTTTACGATGTTGCCGAGGGTGGTGACGTTCTTAAGACTGTTACAGTTGAAGGTATTCCCGCTGGCGAATTCAATCAGGAGATTGATATTGCCGCGCTTGAACTCGCTGACGGCGTATATTATCTCGCCTTTGAGGTTCAGGACGAAGCCGGTAATGTTCTCGACAAGGTCGAAGAGCGCTCGAAGCTCACCATCGGCGAAGTTAAGGCCGTTAAGCCTACGGTCAATTACGCGAGCGGAACTAAGTTTACTGCAATCGGCGTTGAGCAGAGGCCGGTCGTAACGCCTGCTGACGGCAATGGTTACACAGTCAGCTACGAAGGCGACTTCACCGCTGCCGGCACTCATAGAATCGTTATCGCGCTTAAGGACGGTTGGACTTGGAGCGACGGAACGAGCGACAACTTAACGTATGAGTACGAGTTCATTGAACGTACATATACTGAGTATTATATCAAGTCACGTGGAGGAGCCTCAGATGGAGGTACTTACCAGTCGAATGACCGTTGGTATACTGATCCTGAGTTTGATGCTGATTATAAGATGTCCACATGTCCTAATGTGTATGATGCTCATAATATTGCCAACATCCCCTCTGACTCACAGTGTTGGCTCTTGATTGATAACGAAGAGGACATTGTTCTGAAGCCTAAGTTCGGTAAATTTACCGTTGATGGTAATCTCCGTATAGTTACATACAGCGGCGGATTGATGTTCCAGAATGATACGGCTACACCTATGCCGATCTGGGAGGTTAAATCAGGCGTCTCCACTATTGACGGTGTCGTCTTTGACGTAAATGGCGCTGGTACCGGTTATATTGATATTGCCGCTAATGCCACAAATGTTCTAGGCGGTGTTAACTATAAGAGTGGGTTAGAATCGAGCAAGAAGCTCTTCGTTCGCTTCAGCGATGAAGCTACGGCGGGTTCGGCACTTCGCGTTCATGATTTCGAAAGCTACTACGCTACAAATCTCGGCTGGTTTGAGGGCGGCGCTGAAGGTTCGACTTACACGTTGGATTTTGACGAGGGCGCTTTAAATCTCACCAATCCCGATGCTGTCAGCGGTGTTGCCGGCGATCTCGCGATTACCGTAAAGCTCGGCGATAGGGTTGGCGCGGCGAATGCCTACCTTAATGTTGCGGGCACGCTCAATATCAACGAGGGTTCAACTCTCGCGGTTGACGCTAACAGCATGCCTTGCGGCGTTTACACGATCATCAATGCCGCGACATTCAACGGCGCCGATCTCCTGACGAGCGCTGCGGGCGCTACGGTAACGGGTCTCGCCGAGTTTACGAGCGGTGAGCTCGTTCGCGAAGGCAATAAGATCGTACTCTATATCGAGACGACGATCCCGCCGAGAGTTCCCGGTATTGAAGGGGATTCTGTCGCGACGAACGCCGTATTCGAGACTGCTCGTGTCGCTAAGCCGATCTGGTATAAGACTATGCCTGCGATCAACGGTGATGAGATTACGTTTAACCGCGTCACGGTTAAGGTTCCCGAGTACTATGACGTTACCTTGGAAACTTTGGCTGACGGCTATCTCGTAAATCTCAAGCTTAAGGACAACCTCAAGGCCTTCATTGCCAATAAGGTTGAGAACGATCAGATCGTGACACCTGCCATCAGGATTGAGAACGAAAAGGTCTATATCCACCTTGAGAACAC
>JAGCJE010000027.1 GCA_017648225.1 Kiritimatiellia bacterium
GATCGCTCGAAACCTTCGCGAGAGTCTTTACCGCGAACACGAAAACGTCGTGGCCCTTGAGTGTAAGCTCGGGAAGGAACGGCTGAGGCTTCTCGGGCACCTGGGTCACGGGAGAAATCGGAAGCGCATCCTTGCAACCGCCCGTGCGCATAATGAAGTGGGAGCCGTTGCCGTCGGCGCCGAGGATCGTGTGGGCCTTAGTCTTGAGCGAAGCGACTCCCGGCGGCTCGTCGTTGCCGAGAACGACCGCGCCGGCGCCGTCGCCGAAAAGAATGCAGCTCGCGCGGTCGGTCCAGTCGAGAACGCGCGTAAGCGATTCCGCTCCGATTACGAGAGCCTTCTTGTCGGGATAGAAATTGACGAATCCGCGGGCCTGCTCGAGAGCGTAGACGAAGCCCGCGCATGCGGCCTGAAGATCGAACGCGCCGGCGTTCACGCAGCCGAGGAGCCCCTGTACGATGCATGCCGTGGACGGGAACGGATTGTAATCCGGGGTCGATGTCGCAAGAACGATAAGACCGATTTCCTCGGGCTTTACGCCCGCCGCGTCCATAGCGGCCTGAGCGGCTTTAGCCGCCATAGTCGAGGTGGATTCGCCCTCCCCGGCAACATGACGAGAATGAATACCCGTATGGGAATAAATCCATTCGTCGGAAGTTTCCAAAGACTGCGCGATGTCGTCGTTGGTGACGACCTTCTCAGGCAAGTAGCTGCCGGTCCCTAATATACGAATACCCATAGACTCTCCTATTTAGAGATTTTTATTATATTATACCAAATTTCGCGACCGGTTGGGGAGTTTAGTGAGACTTTCTGACGGGCTCAATCCTGATCGACCACTTGAGCGGCGCATTCGGATTAAACCTATACTTCTCCATGGCCCCCGGACCGCAGCTCGCGCCACCGAGACCTGTCTGACGGACATCGAGATTAAGCATGATTTCACGGCGCGGCTTAAGGGGCGTACGCCAACGCGTCTGACCGTTCTGATGGCGGGCGAAATATAGATCTTCCCAATCATAATGCAGGGCCTGCATAAACATAGGTTCGCTCGCCATAAAGCGCGCGCCGCGGCCGTGCCTGTCGGTAAACGTAACCCATCTCACGTCCGTCTTGTAGCCGTTATCCTGAGGGCGGACATAATCGACAAACTGCTTAGCTACAGTCGAATCATACACTCCGAGAAAACTTGATGCGGCGCGGTCGATGTAATTCTCGTGGGGGCCGCGCCCGTACCAGCGAATATTTGAGAAAAACGGCGAAAGTTTCATTGAAAGCCCAAGTCTCGGCAGAATCGCAGGCATCGCGCCGTAAGGCGTCACTATATTCTCCAGCGTTATGGAACCGTCCTCGTTAAAGACATAATCGCACTCGTGCCTGAAGCCCGCCCCCTTCGCGCCTGTAACATCGACAACGCTCTTTACTCTGTTGCCGTCGATGACAAGAGGTTCGGGATGATAAGCGAGCTGCGAGAGTCCCGAGTCAAAGAAACCGTATTCGTACGAGGTCTTTGTGGCGCGGCCTCTGGCGATCCAACGGTCGTTGTCGGTAAAGGCGCGCGCGCACGTGAGATGCGGACCGACCATCACGCCAGGGACGGGATCACTTAAAAGAATTGCACCGCCTTTGAGAATCAAATGATCAAGAGACCCCGTCTTCTTGTTGAATATTGCCGTAGTGCGCCCCCGTTCCACTTCAAGCGTATCGCCCTCTTCGATATAGCTGAGTTTGGTCTTTGATCCGGATTCTTCCTCTTTACCAAGGAAAGCGTACTCGCCCGAAAGATTAATTTCGTTGCGCGCGACGGTCCACCCCTTGTCGGCCCACAGAGCGGCATTCCTTGAAGTGAATGAAACCTCAAGAATCGTCTCCGGCGACTTCTGGTCCTCCGCATGCGCAGCGAGAGTCTTGTCGACGCCTGCGATTGAAAATTCGGCACGCGCAAGCGGAGCGACAGCGGGAACTTCAAACGAACCCGATGCGCTTTCAACGCCGTTGGTTCTCAAGACCCACTTCCCGTCGAATTCATCTGCTGACGTGAAACCGAACCTGTTTTCAAGCTCAAGCTTTCCGTTCGCGCTCTTGCGCACTACGAGATTGCGGTAAACGTGACCCGTCTCGATAAGCTTCGGCGTAACGTTGCGCATTGGATCGACGATGCCGTTGCAGCAGAACGGCCCGTCGTTCGGCTCTTCATCAAAGTCGCCGCCATACGCAAGAAAACGCTCTCCAAGTCCAGTTTTCTCGTCGATCCGTCCCGTATTCTTCCAGAGCGCCTGATCGACCCAATCCCAGACGCAGCCGCCGACGAGCGACGGATAGGAATAGACGACATCCCAATACTCCCGGAAGTTGCCCATGGCGTTGCCCATCGCATGAGCATATTCGCACATGATGTAGGGCTTGCCCGCACTCTGGTAATTCTCCGCGGGCCACCCGTCCTGTCTGCGGGAGCCGGCGGCTTCGTCGCCGAGCTTGCCGCGCTTTTCAAGCCACTCGACGGCAGGATACATCGACGAATCGATATCGGCGTCGGGATTGCCGCGCTCCCAGTGGGTCGGACGCGAAGGATCGAGTTTCTTGACCTCGGCGAGGGCCTTGCGGAAGCAATCGCCATGCCCCGTTTCGTTGCCCATCGACCATATCGTCACTGACGGATGGTTGCGGTAGAATTTGACATGGCGGATATTGCGCTCGACTATCGAATGCTCCCACTCCTTAAAGCGCCCAAGCCCCTTGTCTCCGTATCCGGGCTCATGAGCCTCGACATTCGCCTCCGCGATCACGTAAAGACCGTATTCGTCGCAGAGATCGTACCAGAGATGATGATCGGGATAATGACAGGTTCGGACGGTATTGATGTTGTAACGCTTCATGAGCGTTATGTCCTTTATCATATCCTCGCGTGTGACGGTGCGCCCGTTCTCGGGATTCGTTTCGTGACGGTTGACGCCTTTGAGCTTGACGGGTTTTCCGTTGATGTAAAACGTATTGCCGACGATTTTCTGTTCCTTGAATCCGATTTTTCTTTGAACGACGTCTCCTGCGGCCTGAATTGTAAGCGTATAAAGATTGGGTTTCTCGGCGCTCCAGAGTTTAACATCCTTCAGGCGGGCTTTTAATTTCGCGACTCCGAGGGAAGCGTCAGCATCAACTTCGCCGAACGTATGAACGTGCTTGCCGTCATAAGCCAATGTCGCATTAACCTTCTTCGCTCCGCCATAGGTTTTAACGTTCAGCGTAAAATCGACATCCTTGTAATCATTGCTGAAAACCTGCTCCGTCCAAAAATCAGCAACGCCGGATTTAGGGCGCGAAACAAGCGTCACATCGCGGTAGATGCCGGAAAAGCGGAACATGTCCTGATCTTCAAGATAGCTGCCGTCGCACCAGCGGAACACCTGGACGGCAATTTCGTTTTGACCTTCCTTTACGAATTTCGTCACGTTGAATTCACTCGGAAGGTGGGAGTCTTCGGCATAACCCGCCATCTCCCCGTTGATCCAGACGTAATACGCGGAATAGACACCGTCAAACCGCAAAATGACCTCGCGATTCTTGAACGTCGCGGGCAGTTCGAAGGTTCTGCGGTAGGACGAGACGGGATTGTAATTCGCAAGCCCCGACTCGCGGTCGAGAATTTTCGGC
>JAGCJE010000191.1 GCA_017648225.1 Kiritimatiellia bacterium
CGTTCAAGGCCGAATCCGCGTCAGCGACAAGCTCCTTCAGTTTGCGAACTTGACGACGACGGTTGCGATGGTGGGTTCGGTGCGTATGATCAAACTCTGGGATCCGAAGGCTCTCGGCGACGCCGCGACGGTCGATCAGGCTGCTCTTGGCGAGGCTCTTAAGATCGCCGGGTTCTAATCTGAAGGAGGGCGGAAGGTATGGCGCACGATACCGGGCACAAGCCTGTACTGTTGTCAGAGACGATTTCCGCCCTCGCCGTGAAGCCGGACGGGTTGTATATAGACGGTACGCTCGGGCGCGCCGGCCACACGAGAGAGATGCTTGCGCTCGGCGGTAAGGTGCTTGGTATAGATCGCGACGACCAGGCGCTTGAAGAGGTTGCGAAGATCGCCGGCGGCGAGCCTGAAATTTTCGCGAATTTGTCGGTCGCGAAAGGAAGACACGGTGATTTAAAGAGGTTGGCTGATGAAAAAGGTTGGAAGAAAGTCGATGGGATCCTGCTTGACCTGGGTGTGTCGAGTCCTCAGTTGGATGAAGCCGGACGTGGCTTCAGCTTTCTCAGGGACGGACCCCTTGACATGCGCATGGACCGCGCGGGAGGCGTAAGCGCGGCAGATATCGTAAACGAGGAGGATGCGGGAGAGCTTGCGAAGATTTTCCGCGACTTTGGAGAAGAGCCCCAGGCGAGGCGGATAGCGAAGGCGATCGCAGCCGCGCGCGCGAAGAAGCGTTTCGAGACGACGCTTGAGCTCGCGGACTTTATCGAGCATCTGATCGGTCGGCGCGGCGGTCATCATCCCGCGACGCGGGTCTTTCAGGCTCTTAGGATGGCGGTCAACGACGAGATGGGTGAATTGGAGAAGGCGCTCGAAGACGGTATTTCGATTCTTAAGCCGGGCGGCAGATTTGCAATCATCACGTTCGAGTCGCTGACCGACAGAGTCGTGAAGAGGTTTTTCGCCGCCCACGTCGGCAAGATGGTGTCGCTCCAGCAGGGCGGCGAGAAATGGGAAGGTGCGCTTCCGCGCGCCGTCGCTGTGACGCGAAAAGCCGTAAAGGCCGCGGAAGAGGAATTGAATTTGAATCCGAGATCCCGCAGTGCGAAGCTGCGTGTCATCGAAGTGAAGGAGAATTGAATATGAGGAAGAACAGAAAGATTTCCAAAAGGATGTCGCGCGTCACGGCGCACACGATGCATATCGGCGCGATTATTCTTACGGTCTTTGTCATGGTCGTGCTGAATCTGATGGCGTCGTCCAGCTGTTCGCAGCTGACAAAGTCCATCGCCGACAAGGAGATGGAGCTTGCCAGCGAGAAGACGGAGCTGGAAAAGAACATCATCAACTGGGACGCTGAAAAGTCTTCGGTCAATCTCGACCGCGCTCTTGTTTCCAGAGGCATATCGATGAATTACCCCAGGCCGAGTCAGATCGTGCAGATGAGCTCGAGCGGGAAGGTGCTTCCCGGCCAGAATTCCGTCGCTATTCTTCGCCGCAGGAAGAATGACAGCGCGACCGCGAATTACGGCGGCAGTCGGGTTCGTCCCGAAAACAGGCGAGTGATTCGTTAGTACGAGTTATCGGCATGCAGCTCTCGAAGAACCTGAAGTTCTATTTTCCTGTCGTTATCCTTCTGGGGCTGGCTGCATACTCGTCGTATTCACTTGTCAAGGCGCATTTCATCATTGATGTAGACAAGCTACCCCAATATGATTTCTATGATGAAATCGCTCCGGTCCGCGGCGGGATATACTGCTCGGCGTTCGGACGCGAGCCGTATCCGCTTGTAAGATCTATGCCCGCCTGGCGGTATCGTCTGGATCCGGTCCTCCTGAAAAAAAGCAAGGTTATACCCCCCGGCGAGAAGACTCCGAGATCCCCGAAGGCGCAGGCAAAAACCATAGCGACCCAGCTGGGGCTGCCCCCGAAGAATGTTTTTGCGATGCTTGAGAAGACCAGCGGCCCCGGTTATCAGAATCAATATCTCGGCGTTTCAGACAGCAAAACGGTCCATGATGTCCTGAATAACAGATCCATCGTCGCGGGAATTAAGATCGAGGAGACGTATTTCCGGAAATATTTCGAGAGCAACCGTTTAAGTCACGTCATAAAAGGGGTTAATGAAAAATTTAACAGGTATCTGTGCGGTACGCGCGGTGAGATCAGGGGCAAGCGCGATGCAAACGGCAATCTCATCAAAGACAAGATTGAATTGAATATTCCGCCGAAGCACGGTGCAGACGTGATTCTAACGGTAGACAATTTTCTGCAGAAGACCGTTGAGGAGGAATTGGCCGCGGGAGTCGTCGAGTACGGTGCCGGATCCGGCTGGTGCGTGATTCTTGATGTGAAGACGGGAAAGGTTCTTGCGATGGCCACGTATCCCGAGATGGATCTGCAGAAAACGTACGATATTAAAGATCCCGTCACTTTAAACAAGGTGATCGGTTATGTTTATGAGCCCGGCAGCGTCATGAAGGTTATTACGGCGGCCGCGGCGATCGACTGCGGGTTCGCGAAGCCGGATACGCGTTATTCGACAAAGAGGGACGAGAAGGATTCGACCGGCGCTTACAAATATTACAGACTTCCCAACGACAGCCATAAGATGGATCCCGTCATTACCGTCAAAGACGCAATTGTCGAATCATCGAATATCGTCATCGGTAAACTCGGGTATGACATGGGCCCGAAACGCGTTTACGGGTATATGAGACGGTTCGGTTTCGGCAGAAGGGTCGGGATCGAACTGCCTCGCGAGGAAATCGGCATCCTGTGGGATTACAGGAAATGGAATAAGGCCACGATGTCTAGAGCGCCGATAGGACAGGGTATCTCGGTAACTCCCATACAGATGGCTTCGGCATACCAGACCATCGCAAATGACGGAATACGTAAAAAACCATATATCGTCGATAAAATTGTCGATGCCGAGAAGAATGATATTCTCAGTCATCAGGAGGATCCCGGCGAGTGCGTGATAAAAGCCTCGACCGCCCATACCGTTCGCGAGATGATGCTCGACGTGACGACTCCTAAGGGTACGGCCAGGCGCGCGAAAGTCAAGGGCTATTCCGTAGCGGGCAAGACGGGTACGGCGCAGAAGACTAAAGAAGGTGTTAGGGGATACCTGCCTGGCCTCTACATCGCGACGTTCTGCGGCATCGTCCCCTCGGGGGTGGTTAAGCGGTATCCGGACGATCCCGAACCGGTGCCTCCGAAGATCGTCGTTCTTGTTTCGCTGGACTTTGATGAAAAGCGCAGGTATCACGCCGGCGGTAACAGCGCAGGGCCGGTTTTCAAGCGTATAACGGAGAAGGCGATGCGTTATCTTGAGGTTGTTCCGGACCGTCTCGACGAGCTCGAGGAGGAAGATTATTGATTTCAGAGGAGAGCGAGAACCGATGAACGGTTTACTTGATCTGGTTGAAAAAACGTTGGATGAAGTTCTGCCGCGCGAAGACGTGCGGCCGAGGGAACTTTCCGCCGCGATGCGTTACGCCGTCGGTACGGGCGGAAAGAGAGTTAGGCCCCTGATCGCGCTCGGCGCCGCGATTGCCGCGGGCGGCAAGGCCGAGGACGCCGCCTATCCCGCGGCGGCGATAGAACTTCTTCACAACTATACTCTTGTCCACGACGATCTTCCGTCGATGGACAACGACGAGATGCGCCGGGGCAAACCGACCGTCTGGAAAAAGTTCGGCGAAGTCAATGCGATACTCGCCGGCGACGCTTTGCAGGCGCTCGCGTTCTCCGCGGCGGCAAAAACGCCGAAGAACGCCGCGAAAGTCGTCGCCGCTCTCGCCGAAGCGGGTACGGGCGTAGTCGCCGGGCAGGTCGAGGATATCGCGGCGACCGGAGATACCGCCTACATCTACGAGCACAAGACGGCCGATCTTTTCGTGGCGGCCGCGGCGATGGGCGCGCTTGCGGCGGATGCCGACGGCGTTTCGCTCTCCAGGCTTAAATCGTTCGCATTGAATCTCGGGCTCGCGTTTCAGTATGAAGACGATCTCCTGGACGGCGATTCGCCGTACTCCAGGGAAGAGACGGAGCGCCTCGCCGCTGAGACGACCGCGACGGCGATCAGGTCATTGGAGGAACTTCCAGGAGACGCGTCGATCCTTAAAAATCTCGCCTCTCGTCTTTTAGGGCGGAATGTTTAACAGCCCGGTGCGCTTCAGGGATTTTGTTACCGTTGCCGTTTAATATGATATAATGTTCCTATGTATCGCCGAGAACAGGATTCATAGATATGGATAAGTTAATCGTAATCGCCGGCAGCGGCAGTTATCCGCAGCTCGTTGTTGAAGGCGCCAAGAAAGCCGGCGTCGAGCGTGTTGATGTCCTCGCCGTCAAGGGCTCCACGGAACGCGCCACGTGCAAAGCGGCCGACTGTGTTCATTGGATCGCGTTGGGCGGCATTGCAGAGGGGATCCGCTGGATGGGCGAGCAGGGTTACGGCGGCGCGATACTCGCCGGACAGATAAATCCTCTTTCTCTTTTTCGCGGCAAGTTCGACGACGAGGTTAAAAGATGGCTCGCCGAGTTGCCGGTTAAAAACGCCCATTCGATTTTCGGAAAACTCATAGAAAAGATCGAGGCCGCCGGAGTGCCCGTTCTCCCAGCAAGCCTTTATATGGATGAACATATTCCCGGTGTAGGTGCGCTCACGCGGCGGACTTTGAGCGACGGTGAAAAGAGCGATGTAAAGCATGCGGTCGATGTCGCGCGCGACGTAGGGCGTCACGACATCGGTCAGACGGTTATGGTGCGTTCGGGGATGGTGCTCGCGGTCGAGGCGTTCGAGGGTACCAACGCCGCGATCAAGCGCGGCGGAAAACTCGCGGGCAGGGGTAGCGTCGTATTCAAGGCGGCGCGCGAGGGCCACGATATGCGCTTTGATATTCCCGTCGTCGGGCTTAAGACATTGAAGAAGATGAAAAAGGCCGGAGCGACGGCGCTCGCGTTCCAGGCGGGGCGGCTCGTTCTTCTCGACAGGGCTGAGGTGATTTCTTTCGCCGACAGGCACGGTATCGCGATAGAAGGCGTCTACTCGGGGTTGCCTCCTGCGCCCTTGAGACCTTGAAAGGCGGCGTAAGGATGAAGATACTCCTTTTAGCGGGCGAAGAGTCGGGTCTTATCTATGCCAACAGGCTCAAAGAACTTTTGGCCGGCAATGAAATACGGGGCTATGACGATTACGGCTTTAAGACGGCCGATCTCGCCGTTATGGGGTTTATGGCGGTCATATCCCGCATCGGATATTTTCTCAACGTGAAGAAAACGATGGAGCGGGCGATTGACGAATTCAAGCCCGACGTCGTATGCACGATAGATTATCCCGGAATGAATCTCAAGCTCGCGGCCTACGCTAAAAAGAAGGGCATCCGGACGGTTCACGTCGTCTGTCCGCAGGTATGGGCGTGGAAGGCGGGGCGGATTCCGAAGATTGAGGCGTCGCTCGATAAGCTGTGCTGTTTTTTCCCTTTCGAGCCGGCGCTTTTCAAACCCGGGTTCGCGGAGTTTGTCGGTCACCCGCTCGTTGAAGAGTTTAAGAGAAGCCGCGCCGACGCATCCGTGAGCGGGCGTGTTCTCGCGCTTCTGCCCGGAAGCCGCATCGGCGAGATAGAGCGCAATCTGCCCGTTATGCTCGAAACGCTTTCTTTGCTTTCGGTCGATAAGGCCGTTATCCCCGCGGCCAACGAACGCGCCAGTGAGAAAATCGATTCGATAATCTCCCGTTCGCCAGTCAACTCTCCGGTTGAGGTTCGCCTCGGCGGGGCGCGCGAACTTCTTCTGTCCGCGCGCGCGGCGCTCGTCGCGTCCGGAACGGCGACGCTGGAGGCGGCTCTTGCGCGCTGTCCGACGGTTCTCGTCTACAAGGTAAGCCCTGTTTTGGCGTGGATTGCGCGGCGCGTTATCAAGGGGATAAAGCATGTGGGGCTTGCGAACATCATTTGGGAGAAGTGTGGCGGAGAAGGCGTCGCGCCGATGCCGGAACTTCTTCAGGAGGATTTCACGGCCGAAAAGGCGGCAGAGCTCTTAAAACCGTTTCTCGAATCCGACGAAGAGCACGGCAGGGCCGCTCGGCGTCTCGACGAGGCGGTTAAACTTCTAGAGACAGGCTCGTCCGCGTTTTCGCGTATAGTTTCAGCTGTCGGTTACCGGTAAAGAAAGGGAATGGTTGAAACGATGAAAGATAAATTGCTTAAAGTCATGAGTGCGGCCTTGATTTCTTCGGTATCCATGTTTGCTTCGGCTGAAGAGTGGACCGCGAAGTTCGTTCCTGACGGAGATCGCGACCGTGGGCCCGAGGTCCGCGCTGCGTTAAAAAGCGGCGCGAAGATTCACTTTGCGCCTGGCAGATATCGTTTTTCCCTGGCGACGATGCCCCGTCGTTCCGATCATATTTCAAATCACGATCAGCCTCCGACTCACCCCGTCGCGGTGCCTATCGTCTCGATGCGGGATGTGGACATCTGCGGCGACGGTGCGGTTTTCGAGTTGGATGGCAGCGCCATCGCCGTGGCGCTCGTCGACTCGCAGAATTGTTCGGTAAAAGGCATTACGGTCGATTGCCTGCGGGGTCATACCGTAGAATCGAAGATACTTTCCTTTACAAACGGCATTACGCGGGTCGGTATCGATCGTAAGGCGTTTCCGTACAAGATTATTGCTTTTATAAATAAGACAAAGTCTCGGAATCGTTCGGGGTACTTGCTTTTTCACGACGGAGGTGCAGGATTTTTCAATGTCACGTCGGCGCTGGCGTTTGATGGGAAAACCGGAGAACTTATAGAGGGTACGGCCGATATTGGACTTTGGGATAATCGTCTTGAGGTCGTGGAAGAGTCGGAAGGGGTTTTGGGTTTGCCGAAGGACTTTTCCCGAATTCCTCGTCAGGTTCAGGGCGCGAAGCCGCTTGAAGAGGGAGATGTTCTAGCGTTCAGAAACTGGTCTCGTCCGAATCCCGCCGTTTTTCTTTACAGAGCGAAAGATATTTCATTTTCAGACGTGACGGTTCATTCGAGCTGCGGCATGGGGCTTTTGGCCCAACGAAGCGAAAATATCTCATTTCTTGGCGGCGGAATGTACCCCAAGAAAGGGCGTTATGCCTCGACATCTGCGGACGCTACGCATTTTTCGAACTGCCGCGGCAGAATAGTCGTTGCGAACGCCCGCTTCGAGGGTATGGCGGATGACGCGATCAATGTCCATTCCACGTGTCTCGGTATAGAGGAAAGGCTTGACTCCCGCCGGTTCCGTTGCCGTTATCGTCATCCTCAGGCGGTAGGATTCGAGGTTCTCGCGCCTGGGGAGATGTTGCGGTTTATTAAGGGTCCTACATTGGAGGATGGTCCTGAAATACGGGTTGCGGCTTTTGAGATGCTCAGCGTAAATGAGGCAGTCGTCACGCTTGAGAAGGATGCGCCCAAGATGTACGATAAGGGCGATGCGGTAGAGAGCGCGGATTATCAGCCGTCCGTCGTCTTCAGTAATAATGTCGTCCGCCATAACCGGGCCCGCGGCGCGCTTTTCAATACGCCCAGGCGTATCGAGTGCGTCGGCAATCTTTTTGAACGCGTTTCCGGCAGCGCCATCCTCATAGCGGGAGATGCGCAGGGATGGTACGAGTCCGGCGCCTGCAAAGAAGTCGTCATCTCGAAAAATGTCTTCAGGAATAATTTAACGAGCGCTTACCAGTTCACCGACGCGGTCATCTCGATATGGCCGGAGGTGCGCGATCTTAAAAATCAGAAAACGCGGTATCACAGCGGAATCGTCATCGAGGATAACGTATTTGAGACGTTTGAAGTTCCTCTTCTGTACGCAAAGTCTGTTGATGGACTGACATGGCGCAACAATAAGGTGGAGCGCAATACCGATTATGTCAGGCGAAACGGCAGGCCGTTTATCCTTAATTATTGCGAGAACGTGAAAATTGAAGAGTAATACCGCGGCTATATTGAGTTGGGGTCTGAAATTTGGTATAATTATTAGATAATATGGAAAAAGTACACACCGCAATGTCTAAGGCGGCGGTTTTGACCGAAGCCTTGCCTTATATTCTCGATTTTAGAGGTTCTGTCGTGCTTGTAAAGCTCGGCGGCAGCGTCATGGAAGTCGAGGAGAATCTTGAGTCGTTGATGGATGATATCGCTTTTATGCGCGCTGTTGGCATCAAGGTCGTTATCGTGCATGGCGGCGGAAAGGCTATTTCCAAGGCGATTAAAGAGTCGGGGCATGAGCCCAAGTTTCTTGACGGTCAGCGCGTCACCGACGAAAAGACGATGGAGATCGTCCGTAAAACGCTTAATAACGTTGTAAATCCAGATCTTGTCAGCCGCCTTATGTCGCGCTCGACAAATGCGAAGCCCTTGCACGGAAACTGGATTTTTACGGCCGAGCGGATTACCGACCCCGATCGCGGTTATGTCGGGCGCATCACGGGCGTAGACATCCGTTCGACCGTTGAGATGCTCGACGTCGGCATAATCCCCGTCGTCACACCGATTGCGACGGGCGCGGCCGACAATCACCTTTACAACATCAATGCCGATCTCGCGGCTGCAGCGCTCGCAAAAGCGCTTAAAGTCCGCAAGTTCGCGCTTGTGTCGGACGTACCCGGGCTCCTTAAGGACCCGAACGATCCGAGCACGCTGTTTTCCACCTTGCATCTCGGATCTGTCGAGAAGCTTAAGGCTGACGGAACAATATCGGGAGGGATGCTCCCTAAAATCAACGGTTGCGTCGATGCCATCAATGCGGGGGTTAAAAAAGTTCACCTCGTTGACGGCCGTATGGCGCATTCACTCTTGCTTGAAATATTTACGCGCGAAGGCGTAGGAACGGAGATAACACAATGAGCAACAAGACCCAGGAAACACTTGATCTGTACAACAGCGTAGTCATGCCTACGTATGCGCCTTCGACGGTGCTCTCAAGCGGCAAGGGCGTCACGGTCCGCGACGTCGACGGACTCGCGCTTTACGATTTTACTTCCGGCATCGGCGTCCACAACGTCGGCCACTCCCACTCCAAGGTCGTCAAGGCCGTTCAGGATCAGGCCGCGAAACTCATTCACGCGTCTAACCTTTTTGCGAACTCCCCCGCTACGGAACTCGCGGCGAAGCTCGTCGAGCTTTCGGGGTTGGGCGGTAAGGTCTTCTTCTGCAATTCCGGCGCCGAGGCCAACGAGGCCGCCATCAAGCTCGCCCGCAAGTGGGGTTCCCAGAACGGCGGCCGCTTTGAAATCGTCACGATGCGCCAGGGCTTCCACGGCCGCACTCTCGCGACCGTCGCCGCTACGGCCCAGTCGTGGTGCCAGGAGGGTTACGATCCTCTTCCCGTCGGTTTCGCATACGCCGACTTCAACGATCTTGAAAGCGTAAAGGCCGCCGTCAGCGAGAAGACCGTCGCCATTATGCTCGAGGCCGTTCAGGGCGAGGGCGGCGTTACGCCCGCGACGCCTGAGTTTATCGCCGGCGTGCGCGCTCTCTGCGACGAGAAGAATCTTCTCATGATCTGCGACGAGGTTCAGTCCGGTATGGGCCGCACGGGCACATGGTTCGCCTGGCAGGGTTACGACGTAAAGCCCGATCTCTTTACTCTCGCGAAGTCTTTGGCCGACGGCATTCCGATGGGCGCTCTCGTCTCCAACGCCAAGTTTGCGGACGTTTTCACGAAGTCGGCCCACGCTTCGACGTTCGGGGGCAACCCCGTCGCCGCGGCCGCTGCGCTCGCCGTCATCGATGTCATCGAGGAGGAGAAGCTTCTTAAGCGCGCGACCGAAATCGGCAATCTTTTCAAGGAAGTTCTTCAGGGCTTTGTCGACAAGTACGATAAGCTCCTTGAAGTCCGCGGCAAGGGCCTTATGCTCGGTCTTGTCGTCGACGGCGATCCGAAGGAGATCGTCGACGCCCTTAAAGATCAGGGGCTTCTCGCTCTCACGGCCGGCTCGAACGTTGTTCGTTTCCTCCCGCCGCTCGTTCTCAAGGAGGAGACTCTTGAGGAGGCCTCTGACATGATTTCCGACGCGCTTGATTGCGTGTACGGAGAATAAGTGGTATAATATAAGAGCATGCGGCGGATGTCGTTGAATCTGCTGTTTGTATAAAGTAAACAAAAAAAAGAAAGGAACGCTATGAGCGAGACGAATGTTGAAAATTCTGCCTCTGGAATCGAGGCGAAAATCACAGGAATCTTTGATAAGATGAATTCCTGTATCGATAAGGCTCTTGATTTTATAACCAACCATCCTTGGGCTCATTGGTTGAAGGTCGGCGAAAAATATGTTCTTCGCTATCTTCCTTTTGCCGTTGCCTTTCTCGGCCTGCTTACGATAATTTCGACGATTGTTGTTGCATGCCGTGCCGACCTTGGATTTGGAACTGTTCTTAAGGGGCTTTTGGGTCTTGTGGTTCTTTCTGCATTTGTTCTGTATCTCCTGCCGAAGACATCGACACTTGTGACTTCTCTTTTGGAAAATAGAGAGGATGAAGCGGTCAGGCCTCAGTTGTTGGGTGTAATGAAGACTATGGGCCTTATTATAACCGCGTCTTTGTTGTTTAATCCCGCTTCTGATCTCGCGTTTGTGCTTGTTGTCCTCGTTGTATCGCTTGTTTTAGTGATATTGGCCACAAATCCGAAGATTATGGGTGTTAAAGCTGAAGCTCCGAAGAATTATGCAGAGGAATTTATCACTCTTTGTCTGTTGCCTTATAAAGTTTTTGTATCGCTTTTTACATACGTGATCGCAGGCTTGGTGATCGGGGGTGTCGTAATCGGTTTAACCGCGCTTTTTGAGAGCGAGTTTTATTCTATGGAAGCGGTTGCGACATTTACCGGTACGCTTGTTCTTACCGTTGTCCTTCCGTTGATCGTCTATTTTATATATCTGTTCATTAATTTCTTTGCTGAAATTGTACGCGCTATCGTCAGCCTTCCCAAGAAGTTCGACAAATAACAGAATTCTATAACTGTTATCGTAACGGCGCGGCGGATGATTTTCCGCCGCGTTTTTTTTATTTAATAACGATGGGCACGTGTTCCCAAATCTTTCGTTAAAAATGATATAATATCGCATCATGCAAGAACATATCATTTCAGCGTTGTGGATCGCCGGGGCGTATCTCGTCGGCGGCATTCCGTTTGGTTTTATCATCGGCAAGATGCGCGGCGTCGACGTCAGAACGGTCGGATCCAAAAACATTGGAGCAACGAACGTCTTTCGCACTGTCGGCAAGAAGTGGGGGCTTATCGCCTTTGCGTTCGATGTCCTTAAGGGACTGCTGCCGACGCTGGCCGCAAAGTTCTGGGCGGTCGAGCCGTGGATGCCTCTCGCCGTAGGCGTAACGTGCGTAGCGGGTCACATGCTTACTCCGTATATGAAGTTCAAGGGCGGCAAGGGCGTCGCTACCGCGTTCGGAATGCTCATAGGTCTTGTGCCCGCTCTTGTGGGCGTCGCGTTCGCTCTTTTCGTTCTCGTCTTCGCGCTGTCGAACTACATCTCTCTCGGGAGCTGCAGCGCGGCGGCGTTTCTCGCGGTTTCAGTATGGTTTCCGATTCTGGGAGTAAGAGGGTATAACGATCTTCTTCAGTGCATACTTGTTACGATCATCGCGCTTTTTGTCATTTGGAAACACCGTTCGAACATCGTCCGGCTTTTGAACGGAACGGAGAACAAGATTTACTTCTTTGGTTCAAAGAAGGTTTAAGTGCAATTTCAGATTAAAATGTGATATAATAACATTATGAAAGAAATTACGAGAAAGAAAATCCGTATTACCGACACGACATTGCGCGATGCCCATCAGTCGCTTTGGGCTACACGCATGCGTACCGACGATATTCTTAAAATAGCATCCGAGATCGACGACGCGGGCTTTTACTCGCTTGAGTGCTGGGGCGGCGCGACGTTCGACGTATGCATGCGCTTTTTGCGCGAGAATCCGTGGGAGAGACTGCGCAGGATAAAGAAGGCGTGCCCTAAGACGCCGCTGCAGATGCTTCTTCGCGGTCAGAACATTCTCGGCTACAGGCATTATCCCGACGATATCGTAGAGCGCTTTGTCGCGCTCGCCTGCGAGAACGGAATGGATATTTTTCGCGTGTTCGACGCGCTCAACGATCCGCGCAACCTTGAGGTCGCCATCGCGAGCGTCAAGAAATACGGCGGTCACGCCCAGGGTACGATCTGCTACACGACCTCGCCCGTACACACGGTTGAGAATTATGTAAAGCTCGCTAAAGAGCAGGAGGCGATGGGCATCGACTCTCTCGCCATCAAGGACATGGCGGGTATTCTTACGCCAGGCGCCGCGCGCGAACTCGTCGCGGCCCTCGTAAAGGCCATGCCCGAGATGCCTATCCAGATCCACTCCCACATGACGAGCGGAATGGCGAGCGCGATGTATATGGCAGGAGCCGAAGCGGGCGCCGGTTGCGTCGACTGCGCGATTTCCACGATGAGTTCCTTCTCGTCCCAGCCGCCGACCGAGTCGATCGTTTCGATTCTTGAGTCCGAGGGCTTCGATACGGGGCTCGATCAGGTAAAACTCGCGAAGATTAACAATTATTTCAAGGAGCTTAAGAAGAAGCGTCAGCCCGCATCGTCTTCCAAGGTCGAAGCGGTCGATGCGGGCGTTCTCGTTCATGCGATTCCCGGCGGAATGATTTCCAATCTCCGCAGTCAGCTCGCCCAGCAGGACGCGCTCGACAGGCTCGACGAAGTGCTCGCCGAACTGCCCAATGCGCGCGCGGATCTCGGCTATCCTCCGCTCGTAACCCCGACATCCCAGATTGTCGGAGTGCAGAGCGTTCTCAACGTTCTTTCCGGCAAGCGCTATTCGATGGTTACCGACGAGACGAAGAAGTATGCCGCCGGTTACTATGGGCGCACTCCCGCGCCGATCGATCCGAAGCTCCGCAAGAAACTCTGCGGCGGACTTAAGGCGATCGACTGCCGTCCCGCCGATCTCTTGAAGCCCGGCCTCGCCGCCGCTGCTGAAGAGCTTCCGGCCAATACGATTCAGGCCGAAGAGGATATTCTTTCCTACGCGCTTTTCCCTGAAGTGGCGCTCGGTTACTTCAAGTGGCGCAACGCCGATCCCGCCAAGCGCGAGCCGATCCCCGCCGACGTCGAAGAAGCCGCCCAGGCTTCCGCCGCGTCCGCGCCACAGGCCGCCGCTGCAGCGAAGCCGTCCGCGGGAGCCGCGAACGCCGTCGAGGGTACGCCCGTTACCGCGCCGTTGAACGGAACGTTCTACCGCAGCGACGCGCCCGGTAAGCCCGACATGGCCGCCGATGGTGCGACCGTTAAAGCGGGCGACGCCGTCTGCGTCGTCGAGGCGATGAAGCTCTTTAATCCGATTAAGGCTCCCGCCGGCGGAAAGATCACGTTCGTCGCCGAACACGGCAAGGCTGTCACCAAGGGTCAGGTAGTCGCCGTTATAGCTTAACGTTTATCAATAATTCCAGGAGGGTTGCATTTATGGCGAAGGTTAAAACGAAGAATCCGAGAATTCTCATTGTAACGCCGGAGATTACGTATTTGCCTGAAGGCATGGGCAACCTCGCTGGAAAGATGTCCGCGAAGGCGGGCGGTATGGCCGACGTGTCGGCATCTCTCGTCGCCGCGCTCTACGAGCTCGGCGCTGATGTCCACGTCGCTCTGCCGCATTATCGCCGGATGTTCCACGAGGAGACGGCGAAGCTCGTTGCGGATGAGCTTAAAAAGTATAAGAGCCACCTCCCCGACGAGCGCATCCATCTCGCGGAAGACCGCTGCTTTTATTACCGCGACACAGTCTACGACCGCGGCGACGGGAATATAAAGCTCGCTTTGGCGTTCCAGCGCGAAGTCATCAACCACTGCATCCCGTACGTTCAGCCCGATCTTGTTCACTGCAACGACTGGATGACGGGGCTTATTCCCGCGGCGGCGCGCCGTATGGGCATTCCGAGCCTCTTTACGGTCCATAACATCCACACCCAGAAGCTTACTCTCGACTGGGTCGAGGATATGGGTATCGATGCGGCAGAGTTCTGGAACAATCTTTACTACAGCTATCCTCCCTACAGTTATGAGGAATCGCGCAGCAACAATCAGATCGACCTCCAGGCGTCTGGTTGCTTCGCGTCTCACTTCATCAACACGGTATCTCCCACGTTTCTTAAAGAGATTGTCGACGGTTGGCACTCTTTCGTGCCGGATTCGATCCGCAACGAAATCAGGAATAAGTACAACGCAGGATGCGCGAGCGGTATTCTCAACGCACCCGATCCGATCGACAATCCCGTAACGGACGATAAGATCCCTTTCAAGTACGGACCCGAAAACCATTGGGAGATGAAGCGCCAGAACAAGCTCGCTCTGCAGCACGCTCTTGGGCTTGAGGAAAATCCAGACGCGCCGCTCTTCTTCTGGCCGAGTCGTCTCGACCCCGTTCAGAAGGGACCTCAGCTTTTGACCGATATCACGTATCGTTTCCTTGAGAAGTATCACGATCAGGGCGCTCAGATCGCGATTATCGCCAGCGGCCCTTATCAGCAGGCGTTCTGGGATATCCGGAATTTCCACGGCATCGGCAACCGCCTTGCCGTCAGGAATTTCGACGGTCGTCTTTCTCAGCTCGGCTTCGCGGCGTCCGACTATACGTTCATGCCTTCGCTGTTCGAGCCGTGCGGATTGCCGCAGATGCAGGCTCCCATCTACGGTTCGCTCGCCATCGCCCACAATACGGGCGGATTGCACGACACCGTCGATATGCTCGACTGGGGCGCGTCGAAGGGTAACGGCTTTGTGTTCGATACGTACGACTCCGGCGGTCTTATGTGGGCGATGGACAAGGCGATGGAGTTTTTCATGGCTCCGCGCGAAATCCGCGAGCGCGAAATTTCGCGTATCATGTCTGAATCGCTTACGCGTTTCAACCACAAGGAATGCGCCAGACAGTACATTGAACTTTACGAGAGGATGCTCGACAGGCCTCTCGTCGCCAAGTGATTTGCCGTTAATCGCGTGATTATGGTAAAATATCATTATTATAAACTAAACAAAAGAGGTGGGTTATCGCACAGTTCACACGTGTAAACTACAAGATTCGCGTTCCTCAGGTACGTGTTCTTGATTCGATGGGTAAAATGCTCGGCGTAATGGCTACGCGCGACGCGCAGAGAATGGCGGAGGAGAAGGGCCTCGATCTCGTAGAGATCACGCCCAACGCCGTGCCGCCGGTCTGCAAGATCATGGACTACGGCAAGTACAAGTACGAGGAGTCCATCCGCGAGAAGAAGGCGCGCAAGTCCCAGAAGGTTCAGAAGGTTAAGGAAATCAAATTCCACCCCGGTACCGATACAAACGACTTCGAATACAAGCTTCGTCAGATCCGCGGCTTTTTGAAGGACGGATGCAAGGTTAAACTTACTCTTCAGTATCGTGGCCGTGAAAATGCCCACCGTGAGCTTGGCGAAGATGTAATCAACCGCGTTCTAGAGGCGATCAAGGACGAATGCTTTATCGAGCAGGCCCCCAAGACGCTTGGGCGTGTTCTCGGCGCTCTTATCGGCCCGCCCAGAAAGAACGCATCGAAGAGTGCTTCCGCCGCCAGCAGCCAGGATTCGGCCGAGGGTGGAATCCGCATTTCGGTAAGTTAACAAATGGAGTTTTCTTATGAACGAACCTAAGCCTGACTTTTCAAACAAGGCGTATCTTTTTCCGCACATTAATCCTGAGGGAATAAAATTCGGCGTTATCGCGCTCGTGCTGGCGGCGGCCTACACGGCCTGGGCCTTTATCGCGTTTGAAAGGTTCTTCCAGGTTTGGTGGTTTTTAGGAGTGATTCCGTTTTTCCTGCTGGCTTACGGAGTGTTCCTTTTCTTCCGCGATCCGGAGCGTTATCAGCCCGATGATGACAAGGCGATCCTTTCGCCGGCCGACGGGCGCATCTGTCTCATAAGCGAGGTGGAGATGCCCGATTCGTTCGGCGAGATGGAAGAGTATAAGGGTAAGAAGTTCTGGCGCGTCAGCGTTTTCATGAGCGTTTTCAATGTTCATGTCAATCGTCTGCCGACGGCGGGAACGGTCCTTAAAAAGGAGTATATTTCCGGAAAGTTCTTCAACGCTTCGCTCGATAAGGCCTCCAAGGACAACGAACGCTGCAATTATCTTGTAAAGGCCGACAACGGCCAGGTGTACGGGGTTACCCAGATCGCGGGTCTCGTCGCCCGCCGTATCGTTCCTCAGGTTGAGGAAGGACAGCACCTGGAGCGGATCGAAAGGTTCGGTCTCATCCGGTTCGGTTCGCGTCTCGATGTTTATCTTCCCGAGGGTGTAAAGCCGGAGGTGCGCATCGGTCAGATTATGGTCGCGGGCGAAACGATTCTCGGGCATTTAAGCTGAAAGGAGCTTTCTCGTGGGCAGGTTCAGATTCAGAGGTCGTAAAGATAAGAGGGATGACGTTAAGAAAAGCATTCCGCTAAAGGCTCTCATTCCCAATCTTATAACATCAATCGCCGCATGTGCGGGCATAACGTCGATCTCCCTTTCGAGCGAGGGGCGTTTTGGCGAAGCGTTGGTAGCGCTTCTTATAGCCTGCGTCTGCGACGGAATGGACGGTAGGGTCGCGCGTCTTTTGAACGCGAGTTCAAAGCTCGGCGCCGAACTCGATTCTCTCGCCGACTTCGTGAATTTCGGCGTCGCGCCCGCGATGTTCATGTATTTCTGGATCACGGGAGGCCCGATGCATCTCGGCTGTTCAACGGTCATGGTAAGAGCTACCTTGGCTTGTGCTCTCTTTTACGCGATGTGCGACTGCTTTCGTCTCGCCCGATTCAACACGATGCTCGAGCAGGAGCAGCTCCCGTATTGGAAACATTTCTTTACGGGCGTTCCGGCGCCCGGCGGCTGCTGGATGGTGCTGACGCCGTATATTCTGCTCGATTCGTTCGATAAAACCTTCGGCGCGAAAAAGATGTGTCCCGAAGTGTACGACTTTATGTCTCATCCCTATTTCGGAATGGCGATGCTTCTTTTCGTCGGCGTGCTTATGGCTTCTAGAATTCCGACGGTTTCGCTCAAGGCGATCCGTGTTAAAAAGAGTTCTCAGATGCCTGTTGTCGCGTTGGGGCTTTTTATCGTCGGTTGCCTTTTCTTCAATCTCTGGCTGACGCTCGGAGTAATCGGCGCGATCTATATTTTAACCGTCCCTTTGGGCGCTCTTATATTCCTGAAGGCCAAGTCTAATTACGAGTCCCAGAATCCCGGCGCTTAAGTGGATGGATTTGCCGTTAACCCGCGATGAGGAAGATTGGTCTATTACTCGTTTTTTCAACGGCTATTCTTCCTCTTTTTGGCGGAGGCGGTCAAAACAACGGGCAGAAGACGGATTCCGAAATATGGAATGAAGGTGTAGACAGTTACAATTCAGGCGATGTAACGAATGCGCTTTCCGTTATGCGCCTGCTTATGAATTCGCGAACGCACGGAGCACGGGCCGCCGAGGTTGTTGCAAAACTTGAGTATGACGCGGCGCGTGCGGAAGGATCCACAAATGTGCTGGAGCGTCTTGAGAAAGCCGCTTGCGCCGCCCAGATCGCGCTTCGCGCCGCCCCTGACGATAAGAGGCTTAACGACAATTTTTCTCTGGCGGTTGCCGATATTCCTGAATTGCGCGAGCGTAAGCGGATGGATGAACTTCTCGCTTCTGCGCAGAATGTTTCGCCCGTTCAGCTTTTGAAAGAAGCCGTTGTAGAATCCCGTGATCTGATATCAGGCTTTGAGGGTTTGATTGTCGCATCGACGAACGATGCCGACAAGGCGGTGTCGACGGCGGACGCTTTCGGTTCCCGCGGCGAAAAACTCGCTGATAAGTGGATCTTGCTGAAGGAGTCTATTTCAAAATCCGTAACGAACCAGAACGAACAGGCGGAAATTTTTCGGTATGTCGACGAGTTGCACAAGAGGACGGTTGACGCGGCGCGTAAGCTTTCGGATCTCGATGCCGATGCGGAGCGCGATCTTGCAGCCGCCGAGGGGGGATTTACGGAGTTCTACAAGAACGTGGTCCCTCCGCCGGAGGCGATGAACGAGGTCGTCCAAAGTTTGTCCAACGCCTGCGACAATGTCGCGGCGGAATGCGGAAGACCTTGGTTGAATGAGTCGCTTGATTATACGAAGGCATTTCGCTCGAAATTCCCCGAATGGGCCAAACAGCAGGAGATGATGGCTCAGGCCGATACGAACAAGCCGCCTTTTACCGCCGAAGTTCAGGCCAGAATAAGCGATCTTGCCGAGAAACTGGAGCGGACTCAGGAGGAATGCGTAAAAAATCCGAGTTCGGACAAGCGGCGCGAAGCCTTGGAGGCGGCGGTCGAGATATCCAGGCTTCTGCCGAAAGACGACAATCGGGACAATTCGAACGATAATGATAAACGGCAGGATAAACAAAACAACGACGGGAAGTCGGATCAGAATAGGCAAAACGACCAGAATAAGGACGATAAGGATAATTCTGGCGAGGATAAAGCCGACGGGAAGGAAGATAACCAGTCTGAAAACAAGGAGTCCGAAAAGAACGATCAGAATAATGAAGACGCTCGGGAGAATAAAGGCGATGAGCGCAAGGGCGAAGCAAGGGAAAAGGAATCTGAGATGAAAGAAATCGAGGCTCTGCTGAAGAGGGCTCAGGAGAGAAGTGATGAACATGAGGCCGACAAAAAGGCGCGTATGCGCAGCATGAGGCTTCCTTCTAACGAAAGGGATTGGTAAGGCGATGAAGATAGTTGTAGCTTGCGGTGGTACCGGCGGACACGCGTTCCCGGGTCTTGCGGTTGCGGAAGAACTTTTGAAACGCGGCCATGAAGTGACGATTTGGGATTCAGGACGCGATGTTGAATCAAGCGTCATGCGAAACTGGAAGGGGCAACTTTTTTCGACCGGCGCCAGGCAGATGTCGCTGGGGAACGCCTTTGCCAATCTGAGGGCGATTTTCCGCTGCCGGAGAGAAATGCGGCGTGCGAAGCCAGATGTGTTGCTTGCGATGGGCAGTTATTCGTCGCTCGCTCCGGTGCTTGCGGCCAGGTCTGCGGGCGTTCCTGTCGTTCTTCATGAAGCAAATACCGTTCCCGGTAGGGCTGTAGAATTTCTTTCGCGCTACGCCAAGGTTGTGGCGATAAGTTTTGAAGATACAAGCAGGTATCTTCCTTCCGTGAAAACCGTTCATACGGGGCTTCCCGTCCGCGCGGGTATTTCGCAGGGTAAGCGGTTCGATTTTATTCCCGCCGGGTCGTTCGTTGTTTTTATCACGGGCGGAAGCCAGGGAGCTCACGCCGTAAACGATCTTGTGACGGATGCGGTTATTCTTTTGCATAAGACTCTCGAAGCGAGGGGGAAATCGTCCCGTCCGCTGTACGTCATCCACCAGACAGGCGGCATGGACGAGGGTCGCGTGATTGCGGCGTATCTGCTTAAGTCTATCCCCTCGCGCGTTAAAGCGTTCGAGGATCGCATGGCCGATGCGTTCGCCTCCGCCGATTTCGTTATCGCCCGGGCCGGTGCGTCGACGTGTTTTGAACTTGCCGAATGTAAAAAGCCCGCGCTTTTCATACCGCTGCCGTCCGCGCTCCGGAATCATCAGCATTTCAACGCCGAAGCTTTCGTTAAAAAGGGTGCTGCGGACGAAGCCATCCAGGACAAGCTCACGGCTCATAATCTTTGCCATTACATATTGTCGAAATACGACGCGGGCGAGAAACTTGAGGCGATGGCGGATAAGATGGGTATGATGTCAATCCCCGATGCCGCTAAACGGGTTGCCGATCTGGTGGAGAAAACGGCTGCGAAGCGATAAAGTTTATTCGTCAGCCTTGGGTTGAATATGGTATAATATCACTAATATTTCCTTAAAATAATTTACTTTGTTTGGAGAGAAAAAAATGATTCTTCTTATCGGTTCTGATGCTTATTCGCCGTTCAGACTTGATGCGATTAAAGACGCTATCGCCAAGCTCGATCCCGCGCTTGGTCCGGTCGAGATTGACGCGAAGTGGGTTTATGCCCTTAAAATGAAAGACGAGTCTTTTTCGGTTGAAGAGCTTCAGCGCGCGGGTGTGCTGCTCAATGCCGAAGGTCAGTGCGATGACGCGGACTTTTTCGTAACCCCGAGAAAGGGTACCATTTCTCCCTGGAGCACCAAGGCTACCGATATTTTCCACAA
>JAGCJE010000028.1 GCA_017648225.1 Kiritimatiellia bacterium
ACTGGAATCGTCAGACACGGTATCAGCGTGGCGCGCCAATCCTGAAGGAAGAGGTAGCAGACGAAAACGACGAGACCGAACGTGATAAGAAGAGTCAGAATGATCTCTTCAATGCAGACGCGCACGTATTCGGTGGCGTCGTAGGGGGTTTCCCATTCAAGACCGTCGGGAAAATCTTTCTCAAGTCTCTCAAAGGTCTTGTAAATTTCATCCATTGTCTCAATGGCGTTCGCGCCCGGCTTCTGCTGCAACGCGATCATAACGGCGTTCTCGCCATCGTACTGACCGGAGAACATATAATTCTCTTCACCGATTTCAGTACGCGCGATGTCTTTAAGCCTTACGATACCGCCGTTCTCGTCGCGACGGATTACGATTTCATTGAACTCCTCGGGCTTCATCAAACGGCCTTTAGCCGTAATCGTAAAGACGTGCGCGGCATTTTTAGGCATCGGGGAAGCGCCGACGGAACCGACCGAAGCCTGAACGTTCTGTTTGGAAACGGCTGCTATGACCTCCTCAGAGTTGAGCCCCTGAGCGGCCATGCGGTCGGGGTCGAGCCACACGCGCATGGCGAGACGCGGACCGTAAACTGTCGCCTCGCCTACACCGGGAATGCGAAGCAGAACGGGTTGGATGTTGGCGTAGATATAGTCTGAGATCTGAAGACGCGAAAGCTTGCCCGAAGGAGAACGAAGAGCGATAAAACCGAGCATATCCTCGGACTGTGCGCGAATACGTCCGCCCAGCTGCTTAACTTCAGTCGGGAGTTTCGCCTCGGCCTGCGAGACGCGGTTTTGGACTTTTACCATGTCCATATCGCGGTCGGATTCGACCTCGAACGAAACATTGAGCGCGTAGCTGCCGTCGTCCGAACTAGAGCCCACCATGTAGAGCATGTCGTCTACGCCGTTGACCTGATCTTCGATAGGCATCGCGACAGTATTCATAACCTCCTTGGCGCTCGCGCCAGGATAGGTGTAAGACACGGAGATGGACGGCGGCGTCAGACGCGGGTATTGCGAAACGGGCAGATTGAAATACGCCATCATGCCGGCCATTGTAAGCACGATGGAAATAACCATCGCGAATCGCGGACGCTCGATAAACGTTCGCGAAAACGTCTTGATCTGATCGATCGATTTTCGTATTGATATTTTCATTGCTTAACTCCTAACCGCTAACAGCTACCTGCTAACCGCTAACCATTAATCACTAACCGCTAACAACCGGCAGCTCAATCTTTGACAGGCGACTTGTAGTTCGGATCGAGGTCGTCGTTGCCCGTAGGTTCGGCAAAAACGACCGGCATGCCGGGAGCGAGTTTCGAAACGCCGGAAATAACGACCTTCTCGCCGACTTTTACACCCTTCTCGACGGGGATCCATCCCTCGCTCGGCTCTCCCGCGACGATGACGCGCTGCTCAACGGTGTTCCCATCCTTAAGAATCCAAACGGCGCGCTCTCCCGTGGAAAGATCGACTACGGCCTGCTGGGGAACGCAAGGCGTCTTCGGCGGAGTCTTCTGATCGACCAAAAGCGTAACATAAGTATTAGGTACGAGCATTCTGTCGGGATTGGGGAATTTAAGGCGCATAATGATGGTCGCCGTCTCCTTGCTCATCGTATTATCGTCGAAAGCCCATTCGCCGAGGCCGTCGTATTCGCTTCCGTCAGGGAGAACAAGACGCATGCGGTAATCGGGAGCGGTACCCTTCCGTTGAGCCATACGCCACGCGACATACTTGCGGTCGGTAAGGGGAAATGAAACACGGATAGGATCGATCTGGACGATGCGCGCGAGCGGCCCCTTCGCGGGAGAGACATAGTCGCCGACGTGAGCGGCGGTTTTACCGATCTGACCGGAAATCGGAGCGACGACCTTCGCCTTCTTCAAGTCGTACTCGGCAACGATAAGGTCGGCCTTGGCCTGCATAACGGCCGCCTTGGCGGATTCCGCACCAGCCTCGGCGTTGTCGCGCTCGAGCTCTGTCACGCCTCTCGCGTCGGCCTTCTGCATACGCTGCCAGTATCGGACACACCTGCGCTCTTCAGCTTCTGCGGCAGCAAGATCGGCCTTCTTCTGATTCACGATAGCCTCATAACGCTCGGCGTCGAGAACATAGAGAATATCACCCGCCTTTACGATATCGCCTTCCTTGAATTTAATTTCCTTAATGTAACCGTCGACCTGGGGAAGAAGTTCCACTTCCTGAACAGGTTCGGCGTGAGCAACAAACTTTTCAGGCAGATTGTAGGCACGCTCCTCAATCGGCATTACTGAAACGCTCGGCGGCTGAAAAGGAATCGCGGCCTTCTTTTCTTCAGGTTTAGGCCACATATCACACGCGATCCAGCCTCCGGTCACGGATGCGGCGACAAGTACAACAACGCCGATAACCGAGCCTACTTTTGATGAACCCGTCTTTTCAGTATTTTTCTCTTCACTCATTTTGCACTACCTTTCTTTTAAATTTTACCTTTGTTTGCAGTTTGAATATCACGCCAAATCGCCGAATACGCATTCTTAAGCGTCGCTTCGAGATCGCACTGGAGAAATTTATCGATATTAGACCTCACCAACCCGTTCCACAACGCCATACAGCAGCTCGCTATCTCGACAGAATCGACATCAGGCAAAGCGCGACCGTTTCGAATATCATTCTGAACAGCGACGCTGAAAGCCTCCCACGGTCCGAACTTCTTGCTTTTTAAAATGTCCTCGCGAACTGAACTCATAGATGCCGACGACCAGCGGATCTGCTCATGCATCAGCATAAAAAACGCGGCCCTTTTGGAATCCGAAACCGTCTGAACGGCATGTTTAACCATCATATCGGCCACATCGGGAAATGAAAGACGGTCAAAAGACTCTTCGCCCGGCGGTAAAAGTGCGGCGATTTCGCTCTTAAAGCGAACCAGCATCTCGCCGACCAATTCCAAAAGAAGTTTCTCTTTAGATTCGAAGTGCCAGTAAACAGCGCCCTTGGTCATCTTAAGGCGCGCTGCTATATCATTAAACGTTGTATGATCATAGCCTTTTCTCGCGAAAAGCGAAAGCGCGCTCGCAAGAATTCTCTCGCGGGTTTTTATCGCATCTTCTTTCGCTCTTCTGGGCATGACAATAACCTTCCTCAAAGTTTACCGAATATTATACATACCTTCAGGTAGGTATGTCAAGTGGGAACCGACAGTGAAAAGCGAATGAAGGAATATAAATTCAGCGCCGCTGTCATCACCCCAACCAACCACCGCATTTATATAAAAGCGGTGGTAACCTCGCCCTCAAATCCGAACTTTACGACCAACGCCAAAAAATCAAACTTCCCCTCGTTTTCCTTCACTTTTCACACCTGGGGGGACAGTCCCCTCGCCCTCTTATGCGGCCACCACACGGCCTTTATTTTTTCATCCGATAGTGTCCGGTCAGGGGATAGGTGAAAAGGCTGTTTTCCTCTTTCGTCCCCGCGCCGATGTTGTGTATGACGAGCGGCGTTCCGTCAGACGCCTTCCTGTCGCTC
>JAGCJE010000029.1 GCA_017648225.1 Kiritimatiellia bacterium
ATCGAAAGGATAAACGATAATGAAGAATGAAGATTGAAGAATGAAGAATTTCTCTTCCCTCTGCCCAATTCACCTCTAAAAATATTAGCGATATAAGCGATTATAGACATCATCTTATTACCTCCTTTAAGTTATTTATAACGTGTGCTTTGGCGCTCGGGTCATCAACTCGTCGATAATCCGGCCTACCTCGGCCTTGGGCATTCTTTCGGTAACACGCAGATGGGGGCCGTTTTCTTCATCGGGCGCCCATTCGTTGTTTCCCTTGTTGCCTACCATACGATATGTTCCGCGCGAAGCGTTGAAGTACGGTTCAATGCCGCGCACCGCAATAAGAACGGCCGTTTCATCCCATGCGGCGCGTCCGCCCATTCCGAAGCACAACCTAAGCCACTTCGCCGAATCGGCGCGGATTTCTTCGCGCGAGGGAATATTCCCCGCGAATACGTCTTTTACGGGGCTGCGCTTTACGTCCATCTCGGCAACAGCTCGGCCGGCGAAACAGTCAAATCCATACTTTGCGTCCGTAAAAATGACGGGCGTAGGCCACTGTGAAAAAGCTATGCGCGAAGACTCGGGATCCCACTTAGAGTTGTATTCCCTTCCTCTCGGATACTGACAGGCCATACAAACCCAAAGTTTAACCTTTTTAGCGACAAGGGCCTTACCGTCAAGGGGAGAAATCGAATCGGGTTTCGTTTCAAGAAGGCGGCGCATATTGGTGAGAAATCCGACTGAGCAGATCGTCACGCTGCCGTCGGGCTGCGCGGCGAGAACGCGGCGGTAAACCTCGTTCGCGTCGGGGGCGTCATCTGCATCCTCATGGCGGAACCACCCGGGATAATCGGCAAGCAACTTGCGATATTTGTAATGGCCACCATCATTGCCTTTTCTCTCACCGAGGGGAGAAGAAGGATCGACTTTGGTTTTCGCGCCGGGATGAGCACCCATCACGCCCATTCCCTTCGGAGCGCCTACGGGAATATCGGGACGCCCGTAATAATGGTTGATAACCTCAACAGCACCGACGGATGCGTTGCCGCGAGTAGAACTTATCGTCGCCAAAATCTCGCACTCTCCCGCGTCGGCGAGCGCATGCAGACACGCAAGAGCGCCGACATCGTCAAAGTCGGTTATCATATCGGTATCGAAGATGATCTTCGGGACGGCGGCCGACGCAGCCGCAGTAAAAAGAAAGGCGCAAGCAGTCAGCGACAGACGATTCATAACAACGAACCTTTCCTTTATATCAGTTTCCGGCAAGAACAAGTAACGCGAGACCGACAACAAAGAGAACGACCATCGCGAAATTAAGCGCGGCGGACTTCTTAGGAGCACCCTTGAATTCACGCCATACGAGAATACCCCAAAGCGCCGAAACGAGCGTCGCGCCCTGGCCGAGAGCGTAGGCGATCGCCGCACCTGCGGTGCCGGCGGTGACGAACGAAAGGAGAGTTCCCGTCGCCCAGATACAGCCGCCGAAAATACCGACGAGGTGGACGAAGATACTGCCCTTGAACCAATCAGAACCCTTAACAGGCTCGCCGGAGACGGGCTTTTTCATCATAATCGTGTTGAAGACGAAGTTAGAAGCGAGAACCCCGAGCGTGAAGAGAAAGAACGCCGTATAAGGCGTCATCTTTCCGGCCTCGGGAGTTGTATTCGTAAAGCCCATATCAACGACGCGGTTGACGAGCGGCGAGAACCAGCTCATAAGAAGACCGGCGCAGACGGCGAGGAGAAGCCCCTTCTTCACCGTCGAGGCATCCGATGCGTCTCCTGCGGCATTCTGCTTCGCCTTGAACGCGAGCGCATTGCAGATGATGGATACGACGATGATGGCAAGTCCCGTCCAGATGAGATACGGATTACCCTTCCCGTCGACAAACCAGTTAGCGACCGTTCCGCCTACGAGAGCGAGACCGACGCCGACGGGGAATGCGACCGACATTCCCGCTACTGCAATAGCCGCCGAAAGAAGAATATTGGACGCATTAAAAATGATTCCGCCGACGAATGGCCACACCCACTGTGAAATCGAACTGGATTTTAGATTCTCGACGAAACTCCAGGCTCCGCCACCGCAGGATCCGAGCGTTAAACCCGCGAGAATCGAAAAAAGGACAAGTCCGAGAACATAATCCCAATAGAAGAGCTCGAATCGCCAGGTCTTTCCAGCGAGTTTCTGAGTATTCCCCCAGCTGCCCCAGCAGAACATGGTGACAACGCAGAGAGCGACGGCCAAAGTATAATTGCTGCAGTAGTACATAGTGGTTAGGAGTTAGTGGTTAGTAGTTAGGAGTTAGGAGTTAGTGATTTCTTTACGGTATGGAACCGAAGATTGTGCGCCGGGGCGGGTAACCGAAATAGCCGAGGCCTTCTGTGCAAATGCGATAGCCTCAGCACAAGTCTTTCCCTCGGATAGTGCCACGGCAAACGCCCCATTAAACGTATCGCCAGCGGCAACACAGTCAACGGCCTTTACCTTCCGACACGGGAACAACTTGCCGCAGTCGCCGCAATAGGCACCTTTTGAACCCATGGTAATGACGACATGCCCGACACCGCGTTTTTTAAGAACTTCAACAGCCTTCGCGGCACTTGCAGCGTCGACAACCTTAACGCCCGTCAAAATCTCAGCTTCCGTTTCGTTAGGAGTAATCCAATCCACGAGCGGATATAGCGATTTCGGGAGCTTTCTCGCTGGAGCCGGATTTAATATCACCGTGACGCCCTTGTCGTGAGCGACCTTCGCCGCACATTCGACAGTTTCGATAGGGGTCTCAAGCTGCATAACGAGCGCTGCGGCGTCCTCTATATCCTTCTTGAACGGCGCAATGTCATCTGGCGAGAGAGTACCGTTCGCGCCAAGCGCGACAGATATAACGTTTTGACCCTTCGAGTCAACGAGAATAAGCGCCGTACCCGACGGCTCGTTTTTATCAATGACCAGTCGCGAAACGATGCCGTCGCGCTTCAGCCGCGCGGCCGTTTCGCGTCCAAAAAGATCGTCACCGACTTTAGCGACAAACGTACATGCGCCCTTTTTAGCCGAAAGCCTCGCTACGGCAACCGCCTGGTTAGCGCCCTTACCGCCGGGATTCATAAGAAATTTTCCTCCGCTCACCGTCTCGCCGGGAATAGGTATTTTCTTACCTGTAATAACCATATCGGTATTCGTGGAACCTAATACAACAATTTTTCTGGTTTTCATATTGACATTTTAACACCTTGAAATAAGGCACACAAGATACTGAACTCACAAACCTGCTTTTGCAGATTTAAGTTTGGAATTTCTGTTATTTACGTATATATATGCTATACTACCACTATGAAAAAGAATTGCTTGGCAAAATACGCATCAATTGCAGACGCTCTTAAAAAGGACATCCTTTCCGGGAAATACGACAATCACGAACGATTCCCGAGCGAGGAAGCGCTTGTGCGCCGCTTCGGAGCGAGCCGGCCTACAATTGAGAGAGCTCTCAGAGTGTTGAAACAGGAGGGATTGCTTGAATCACGTGCAGGCTCAGGCTCATATCTCACCTTCGCGGCTAAAAACGCAACCGGAGCGATAGGTATAATAGCGCCTGACTATCGCGCGATCGAATTTTTCACCAAGCTGTGCGATGCCATCGCATCCGAGGC
>JAGCJE010000030.1 GCA_017648225.1 Kiritimatiellia bacterium
ATTAAGGAATCGATTGAGGACGGCAAGGGGCTCTTTCACGTCTCTCCGGCGGGCTCGACAAAAATTTCTCTTCGTCATCTCGTGGAATATGACGGCGCGTATGCGTTTGAGGTTTCGCGCAGTAAACCCGGGTCTCCGGAATCGAAAAGTGCGCATATCATACTTTCCTCAAGCGAGGCGTATGGACTTGCCATGGCGATCGAGGATTCCTTAGGAGTTATCTGTTTCGGCATCCCCGAGGTGATTGCGAGAGATACATCCGCATATAGGCGTCGCGTAAAGGAGATGGGTAATGTTCCTGCGGCGTAAGAAAAAGCCCGAAATCCCCAACGTCGGTGCGGAACACGGGCGTTGGGGCGAAGACGTCGCGGCGGATTTTTTAAGGAGGCGCGGCTATATAATCGTCGAGCGCAACGTCCGTCCATATAAAGCGGACGAGCGTCTTGAGATCGATATAGTCGCGTATTCGCGCGAGGCCGACGCGATAGTCTTCGTCGAGGTCAAGCAGCACGCCGAACACAGCGAGTTCGAAAGCCGCTTAAGGAGCATCGACCGCCGCAAGCTGATGCTTATGAGACGCGTGTGCCGTTCGTGGCTTATGGTTCACAAATGGGCGGGGGCGTACAGGTTCGACGTTATAGAGGTTTTTGGGACTCCGGAGTCGAAGGAATCTCCCGAGATCGATCATATAGAGCGCGTCGATATTTTTGTCGGGCGCGGGAAATTTGTAAACTGGTGCGATTGATTTCGCGCCTTAACGAAAGAAAGGAGGCCGGCATGGCCAAAGACGGAATGATAAACAAAATCGGTTCGGCGCTTGATGAGGTTATGAAGGCGATACGCAAGGAGTTCGGGGAGATGTCGATCATGAAACTCGGAGAGGAGTCGCGCGGTGATATTGAAGCGGTTTCGACGGGAGCGTTGTCGCTTGATATGGCGCTTGGAATCGGAGGACTCCCCAAAGGGCGTATCATTGAATTATATGGGCACGAATCGTCTGGTAAAACGACGCTTGCATTGCATGTTGTCGCTAATGCGCAGAAAGCGGGCGGTACGGCAGCGTTCATCGACGCCGAGCACGCGCTGGATCCTTCTTACGCCCGTAAGATAGGAGTGGATCTAGAGAACCTGATCGTCTCTCAGCCGTCGAGCGGCGAAGAGGCTCTTTGCATCTGTGAAGAACTTATAAAATCGGGTGCGCTTGACGTCGTTGTAGTGGACTCCGTCGCCGCGCTGACGCCGCAGGCGGAAATCGACGGGAATATGGGCGACAGTCACGTCGGTCTTCAGGCGCGGCTCATGTCGCAGGCGATGCGTAAACTTACGGCGGCGATTTCACAGACGAAGACGCTGTGCATATTCACGAATCAGGTGCGCGAGAAGATCGGCGTCATGTTCGGGAATCCCGAGACTACACCCGGAGGCAAGGCGCTTAAGTTCTATGCGACGTGCCGTCTGCAGGTCCAGCGGATAGGTGCGATAAAAAATCCCCAGGGAGAGATCGTCGGAAACCGTACGCGAGTAAAGGTCGTTAAGAACAAAGTCGCTGCCCCTTTTACGGAGGCTGAGTTCGATATTCTTTACGCATGCGGGATTTCGCGAGAAGGTTCGGTGCTCGACGCAGCTCTGGCCCGAGGCATCGTCGAAAAGCGCGGAAGCTGGCTCAGCTACGGTACGGAGCAACTTGCCCAAGGGACTCTAGGAGCTATCGAATTTCTGAAAAGCAATCCCGAGATTCTTGAGGAAATCATCGAGAAGGTTAAAACGACGCCCGTGCTGGCGGCGGCAAAAAAGAAGTGAGACGGTATAAGCCGTGTGTAAAAAAAGATGCCCGCGAAAATTTCACTTCACGGGCGTCTTTTTTGCGGGATGTTTTAGCGGATTATTTTCCGCAGAACTTCTGGAAATACGGCATGACCGCTTCGGCCCAGATTTTGTAACCTGGAAGCTCCGGGTGGAGGCGGTCTGGCATGATCCACTTAGTGTCGCCGTTTTCGTCAAGGAACTTGTCGTTGAAATCGACCCAGACGATCTTCTCGCCGTCGGCGTAGGTTTTTATGATTTCGTTGACCTTGTCATTTTTGGCGCGGCGCCAGTCCTTGGCGTCGCCGCGCGGGAAAATCGGAAGGAGGATGACTTTCGCCTGCGGCTGCTTTTTAGCGAGCAGATCGAGGAACGTGCGAACGCCGAGAGCGACCTCCTCGGGAGTGTTGCCGCCGCTGTTGTTCGTGCCGATCATAAGCATTACGCACTTGGCCTTGTACCCGTCCAATTCGCCGTAAAGGCCGCGCCACAACAGGTGCTGCGTTCTGTCGCCGCTGTAGCCGATGTTGAGGATGCTGTATTTCTTAAGAAGCTTTGAGTATTCCTCTTTGCCCTGAAAACCCCATAAATGGGTGATGGAATCGCCGGCAAAAACGATATCAATTTCTTTGTTGTTTGAAATTATTCGACGGTTGGTGAAAAGTTTTTGGGTCCATACGTCGTAGTTGCGCGGACGATGCATCCCCTTAACTCGCGCCACAGGCTGTATCGTCGTCGGCTTATCGGACTTAGGTTCGGCTTTCTTTTTGGAGTAGCGGTTTTTAGGGGCGGCGCCTTTTCTGTCGGAAAGCGCATAATCGATGTAAGGTTTTACGGCCTTGTACCAGATTTCGTATCCGGGACCTGTAGGATGGAGATAATCCGGGAAGAGGTCTTTAGGTAAAGTGCCGTCGTCATTGAGAAATTCATCGTTGAAGTCGCACCAGAAAATCGTTTCGCCGTCGCAGAATTTGCAGATTTCTTTATTCACGATTTCATTGCGTATACGCTTTGCGTCTTGCGCATTTTCGCCGCGCGGGAAAATTGCCGAGAGGACGATCGTCGCCTTGGGCTGTTTTTTTCTGATTTCCGTAAGAATTTCTCTTATGCCGAGGATTGTGTCCATGGGAGGCTCTTTTTCGATCGAATGGTGGCCGGTGTTGTTCGTGCCGATCATGACAACGATACACTTGGCCTCATAGCCGTCGAGTTCCCCGTTTTTAATTCTCCAGAGGACATGCTCTGTGCGGTCGGCGCCGGTGCCGAGGTTTAGCATTTTCATATCTCCCTTGGAGAAATATTTTTCAAGCTGCTTTTTGCCGGCTTTTTCCCAATTGTGCGTGATTGAGTCTCCGATGAATACGACTTTTGCGCCGCCCGCCTTTACGATTTCCATTTTGGCGTTGTGGCGATCCATCTGCCAGCTGTCCTTGCCTTTCGGCCAGACGGTCGGGGTGGTGGCGCGGATTGCGCCGAACGAGGCGCCAGTGATGAGCATAGCCGAGAAGGCGAGTAATGTATTTTTAAGATTCATGGCGTTGTATAGTTTTGTTATGATGAAATATACGTTTCAATTATATCAAATAATAACGGAGAGAAGGAAGCGGATTGCATTCTGGAATATCCCCACCTTTCCCCATTTGCTTTTATTCAATCTGTACAATAGTAATAACCATAACGTCTAGAGGCGGCTCCGCCGCGAAACACGAAAGTTGAGTTAGTGACGAATCGCGCTACTGCGCGATTGAAGTGTCGTCGTGCGCACTCACCTTGAGGCTTCGCCTCGGTGGTGCGCCCAACGCCTCTTCAC
>JAGCJE010000192.1 GCA_017648225.1 Kiritimatiellia bacterium
CGATACGCCCGATCCTAAGCCTGTCGAGGTCAAGCCGGTTGAGAAAGAGCCCGAATTTACGACCTACATTGTTCAGCGCGGCGATACTCTTTCCAAGATTTCCAAGCGTTACAATATCAAGATCGACGCCATCAAGTCTAGTAATCCTCAGATTAAGAATGACGTTATCCGTCTTGGTCAGAAGATCAAGCTTCCCGGAAAGGTAGACGTCGGTGAGCAGACTGTTCCCTCTGGAGCGATCGCGTCCAAGCCGGCGAAAAAGGCTTCTCCCGCCGCCGCCGTTAAAAAAGACGCCGCTCCTGCCAAGGCATATACCGGCGCCACCAAGGATTATGTCGTAAAGAACGGTGATACGCTCGGCGGTATTGCCATCGCCTCGGGTCTTACCGTTCGTCAGCTTAAGGAATTGAACGGTCTTACCAAGGATATGATCCGCGTCGGTCAGAAGCTTAAGGTTCCCGCTTCCAAGGTTGAAAAGAAGGCCGCTTCTCCCGCGCCCGACAAGAAGGTTGCGGAAAAGAAAGCCGATGCGGTGAAGCAGACTCAGGCCGCGGCGGAAGCGCCTGTCGTCGCTGATGAAGCCGATAAGGAAGAGCCTGTTGCGGATACGCCCGCCGTTGAGCCGTCTGTTTCCGCCCCTCAGCCTGCCGCAAAAACCGACGCTAAGTATGTCAACTATACCGTCCAGGATGGTGACGATCTTTTCGAAATCGCTCTTCGCGAGCATTTGACCGTTCCTGAACTCCGTGAAATCAACAATCTCGGTCCGGATGATAAGGTTGAACCGGGAATGGTTATTAAGATTCCCGCTCCCGCGCTCTAAGATAAGTGCGTAAGAGTGTTTTATATGCCTTGGGCCTGGTTGTCGCGTTGCTCGTGGCGCTGGGCCTGATTGTTCTTTTCAGCGCGAGTGAAATACGCGCGTCCTTGCGCTATCATGATTCTCTCTTCTTCGTGAAGAGACAGTGCGTGTTTATTTTTACGGGCCTGGTTATGGCGGTTGCGGTCGCGATGTTCGATTACCGCAACTGGAGGAATCACTGGGGTTTGACGGCGACATTGTTTGTCGGTGTCGTACTGGCCCTGTTGTTTGTCTTCTGCTACGATCCGATCAAGGGTTCCCAAAGATGGATACCCCTCGGGCCGATAAATTTTCAGCCTGCTGAATTCGCAAAGCTTACGACTATTCTAGCCGTCAGCGTATGGCTCGACCGCGTTGCGTCGCGGATTGAAACATTCCGTTACGGAGCCGCAATCCCCGTAGTTATAATAGCGTTCTTGGCCCTGCCTGTTTTCTTTCAGCCCGATTTCGGCTCTGTTATGGTTATCGGTACGGTCGGATTCATGCTGATGTTCGTTGCCGGCACCAGATTCTGGCACATGGCTCCTTTTTTCGGTCTGGGGCTTGCATTGTTTGTCTGGAAGGTCGCCAATACGCCGAACCGTATGGCGCGTCTTTTTGCGTTTACCGGAATAACCGTCGAGGGCGGCGAAACGGCCGCGGCCAACGCTTCTCATCAAAGCGACATGTCGCTCGTCGCCATCAATCGAGGAGGGATTTTCGGCAAAGGACTTTTGAGGTCGATGCAGAAACAGAATTATCTGCCCGAGGCGTGGACCGATTTTATTCTGGCGGTAGGTGCAGAGGAGATGGGGCTTGTGTTCTCGCTTGCGGTCATCGTTTTGTTTCTAGTGTTTTTCTTTCTCTGTCTCCATATAGCCCGTCACGCCGCGGATCGGTTCGGACAGCTTCTTGTTCTAGGCATGACATTCGCCATATTCTTTCCGGCGATGTTCAATATCGGAGTTGTATGCGGAGCGCTGCCGACGAAGGGTATGGCGCTGCCGTTTTTCAGTTACGGCGGAACGCATATCCTCGCATCGTTCTTCTCTCTCGGAATAATTTTTTCCGTCGGCGTTCATGCCGTGAAAGACAAGAAACGCGCTTTTCTCCGCAAGATCGTGAAAAACTGATTTTATGAGCGGCACTTCCCAAGAACATCCGTTGACGGTTTCTAGGCTGACGATTGAAATCAAAAGCCTGCTGGAGGGACGGTTCTCCAAAATCTTCATCGAAGGTGAGATCAGCGGGCTTAAACGCTATCCGAGCGGTCACGTCTATTTTACTCTCAAGGACGAGGGCGCTCAGATTTCGGCGGTGATGTTTAAGTCGTTTTTTGATAAATGCCCCGTGCGCGATAGTCTAAAGGATGGTGCTAAGGTTCTCCTTTTCGCAACGGCTACGGTTTATCCCCAGCGCGGCAATTGTCAGCTATCTGTATTCGCGGCGAAACTTGTCGGGGCAGGGGATTTGATGCAGCGTTATCTGGAGCTTAAAGACCGTCTCCAAAAGGAAGGTCTTTTCGATTCCTCGAGAAAGCGCCCGTTGCCGTTTCTGCCGCGTCGCATCGGTATCGTGACGAGTCCCGCTGGAGCCGTCATTCACGACATGTGCCGCGTCATGACGCGGAGGATGCCTAACGTCGAGATACGCCTTTTCCCCGCCAAGGTCCAGGGCGCCGATGCTCCCGCTTCATTGATTGCGGGCGTAAAATATTTTATCAATTCATCATCATCCGATTTTAAGCCTGACATCATCATCGTCGCGCGCGGCGGCGGAAGTTTTGAAGATCTGTTCTGCTTCAACGACGAGGGTCTTGTCCGTGCGATCGCGGCGTCTCCTGTTCCTGTCATTTCGGCGGTCGGTCATGAAACCGATTACACGCTTTGCGATTTTGCCGCCGATGTCCGCGCGGGAACTCCGTCCATAGCGGCCGAAATCGCCGTCCCTGAAAAGAAGGATATTCTGAAGCGTCTTGATTCCG
The DNA here is from genome assembly GCA_017648225.1 of Kiritimatiellia bacterium. GTDB lineage: Bacteria > Verrucomicrobiota > Kiritimatiellia > RFP12 > UBA1067 > UBA1067. The sequence continues at coordinate 2,826 of JAGCJE010000192.1, forward strand.
CGCTTTCGTCGGTTACATCCTCTTTGCGAGGCAAATATGAGAATCAGTCACAGCGGGTTGATCATCTTTCCGACAGGCTGGCGTATTCATTGCGCGAAAGGGCCGACTCCTGCGCGCGCAAGCTTCATCGGTCTGACTCTTCGCTCGCGCTCCAGCTCGAATCGATGCGCTCGAGATGTGCAGTCCACTTTAAAACCATCAGCGCGTGCTCCGGTTCTCTTCTGGCCGCCCTTAACCTCGCATTGGAGCGCAAGCGCGCGAGGCTCGAGCGGTCCTCCGCCAAGCTTTCGGTTCTCTCTCCGTATTCCGTTTTGGACCGCGGCTATTCGCTGACGACCGATTCGGCAGGAGCGATTATAAAAAGTGCAGACGCCGTTGCCGCAGGAGACGAGATAGTCACGCGTTTCAAGATAGGTGAAATTAGGTCCGTGGTCTGCAGTCAGGGATTAGGGGATAGGAGTCAGGAGTAGAGCGGTGTATTACATAAACAAAATCGTGGGATTTCTTATAAGCCCGTTGGGTATCGCGATTGCGCTTGGAATCGCTGCGGTCGTTTTTGCGCGGTTGAAGCGCATCCGCACCGCGAAGTGGATGTGGATTTCCGCCGGCGTGTGGCTGTGGCTCTGGATGACTCCCCTGATGACTCTTTTGGTCGGAACGCCGCTTGAGAACGGTTTTCTGACCGAAGGTAAAGTTCCCTCCGCGGAGAGTTATCCCGTTGCGGACGCGATCGTCCTTCTCGGCGGATCAATGGGCTCAAACGATGAATTGAGTTCATATGCCGAAATGTCCGCAAGTGCGGACAGAGTCTGGCAGGCGGCCAGACTGTGGAAGGCCGGCAAGGCTCCGAAAATAATCGCCACGGGCGACGGATCTCGCGAGAGTACGTTGGGACTGCTCATTGAGTTCGGCGTTGACGGAAAGTGTGTGGAGTTTATGGATGCCCGCAATACCGAAGAAGAGGCGAAGGGGATTAAAGAAAAGAAGATTCTTCTGGTGACGAGCGCGTGGCACGCAAAGAGGGCGAGGATGATGTTTGAGAAGTATGCTCCAGGCGTCGAGGTTGTTTCCGCTCCCGCGGATTTCGAGATGAACATGATGGCTGGAAAAACGCAATGGTGGAAATATTTTGGTGTTGATCCGTATACGTTTCATTTGAATTCCGTTGCGTTTCACGAATGGATCGGAATCGTCGGCTATGCGATTTTCAGGTAAATTCAACATAGAGGACTGAATATGAAAAAGGTAATGACATGCGTTTTTGTATCATTGGCGGTCTTGACATCGGCCTTTAACGCCTACGGAAATGACCTTGTCTCTGTTGTCGGGAATCGGCAGACGGCCTTAAAGGACGTTATCGCCTCTAAATGCGATATTATCCGCACGGATAAATGGTATGGTTACAACCGGATAGTGTTTAAGTTTGAAGGTCATGAGGCGTGGATTGTCGAGCCGAGCTGCGAGCCTCGAGCCGATCGTGCGTGGACATGGACGATGCAGTGGGCGGATGCGTTTGTCGAGCGCACGGGAGTTTTGGAACTTCTTGGTAAAGGCTGGCACCATGTGACGATCAATACGTTTCGTCACCGTATGAACGAAGAAGGGCTTCGTGTCAGCAGGGCATATCAGAAATTTCTTGTCGAGGAGCTCGGCTTTAAAGCAAAGGCGAATCTTGTAGGTATGAGCTGGGGCGGATTTTTTTCTACGCGGTATGCTTCGCGCTATCCCGACTGCGTTTCTAAAATTTATCTGGACGCGCCGCTTTTGGTGCTTGACCGTTTAAGGGGTCTGCCTGAAGCCGATACGGTTGAAAAGGCTGAGCGGATAATCGGACCGTGGGCGAGGATGGGAATTAAGAGCGGAGAGTGGAAGGATAATCCGGAGATGCCGGTCAATCTTGCGGGCAGGCTCGCTAAAACCGGAATTCCGATTCTTCTTCTGTATGGCGGCGAGGATCAGACTGTTCCGCCTGAACTGAACAGCGAGGTTTTCATTGAAAGATTCAAGGCTGGAGGCGGTAAAATCAATGTAAAAAGGCGATATCTTTTCGGACATCATCCGCATGGTGAAGAGCGCGGGAGGACGGAAGTGATAACGCGCTTTTTTGAGGATTAAATTTAGTCTTGCCTAACTTCCGTTATCTATGAGATAATATAAATAGTTAATTCGTTATCGCTATTTTTTGATTTAATCAATAAAGGATAATACTAATGAGCAAAAACCTCGAAACGATGACGCCGGAGCTTAGGGCGTTCGTCGAAGAATGGAAGGCAAAGCCGGGTAACCTTATCATGGTTTTGCACCGCGTACAGCAGACCTACGGGTATATTCCCCGCGAGATCGCGATCGAGACGAGTGAGATTCTCGGCGTTCCGCTCGCCAAGGTCTACGGCGTTATCACGTTCTATAACTTCTTCCGTCTTCAGAAGGCCGGTAAGTACAATATTCAGGTTTGCCTTGGTACCGCGTGCTATCTCCGCGGCGGCGACGATATCATCAAGGAATTCGAACGTCAGCTCGGCGTCGGCGTAAACGCCACGACTCCCGACGGGCTCTTTTCGATCGAGGCCGTCCGTTGCATCGGCTGCTGCGGTCTCGCTCCCGCCGTCGTCGTCAACGGCGAAGTTCATGGTAAGGTCGTCACGGGCGACGTTACGCGTATTCTCAACATCTACCGCGAGCGCGGCTAAGAAAAAAGGAGTTTTAAAATGGCTAAACTTACTCTTGAAGATTTGCGCAAGATGCGCGAAGAGAAGCAGAAGGCTATGGATATGCGCGACAGCGCCAACAAGAATATCCAGGTTATCGTCGGTATGGGCACGTGCGGTATCGCCGCGGGCGCGAAGGACGCGTTCAGCGCTCTCATCGACGCGATCAACGAGAAGGGCCTCACCAACGTTCTCATCCGTCAGACGGGCTGCATGGGTCTTTGCCACTCCGAGCCCACGGTTGAGGTCATCATGCCCGAAATGCCCGCCATCATCTACGGTAACGTCGATGCGGCGACGGCCAAGGAAATCGTTGAGAAGCACATCGTCGGCCATCAGCTGATCGACAACAAGATCTGCGACCGTCCTTCGATCGACATCATCACCAACGGCTGAAAGATCTAAGGAGCAAATATCATGGCATTTGAATCATACGTTTTGGTTTGCGGCGGCACCGCGTGCGTGTCGGGCGGCGGTGACAGCGTCGTCGAAATGTTCAAGAAGGAACTCGAGGCCGCCGGTCTCGCCGAGAAGGTTCAGGTAGTCGTTACCGGATGTCTCGGTTTCTGCGAACAGGGTCCGCTCGTCAAGATTCTTCCTCAGGGTACGTTCTACGTTCAGGTCAAGGCCGAGGACGTTAAGGAAATCGTCGCCGAGCACCTCATTAAGGGCCGCGTCGTCTCGCGTCTCTGCTACGATCCCGATCAGGCTAAGAAGCTTGTCGCCGACGCCAACATTCCTTTCTATCAGAAGCAGTACCGCGTCGTTTTGAGAAACTGCGGCGTCATCGATCCCGAGAAGATCGAGGACTACATCGCCCGCGACGGCTACAAGGCTCTCGAGAAGGTTCTCTTCGAGATGACGCCCGAGCAGGTCGTCGATGAGATGCTCAAGTCGGGTCTCCGCGGCCGCGGCGGCGCCGGCTTCCCCACCGGCATGAAGTGGAAGTTCGCTATGCAGCAGCCCAAGGGCCAGAAGTACATGGTCTGTAACGCCGACGAGGGCGACCCCGGCGCCTACATGGACCGCTCCACGCTCGAAGGCGATCCCCACTCCATCCTCGAGGCCATGACGATCGCCGGCTTCGCGATCGGCGCTTCGAAGGGCTACATTTACATCCGCGCGGAATATCCGCTCGCCATTCAGCGTCTCGAGATCGCCATCAAGCAGGCTCGCGACCTCGGCCTTTTGGGCGAGAAGATTCTCGGCAGCGACTTCGATTTCGATATCGAGCTCCGCTTCGGCGCCGGCGCGTTCGTCTGCGGCGAAGAGACGGCTCTTCTTCAGTCGATCGAGGGTAATCGTGGTATGCCTAAGCCCCGTCCTCCGTTCCCGGCGGTTAAGGGTCTTTGGGGTTGCCCGACGGTCATCAACAACGTCGAAACGCTCGCCAATATCCCCGTCATCATCAACAAGGGCGCCGAGTGGTTCAGCAAGATCGGTACCGAGACTTCGAAGGGTACCAAGGTCTTCGCTCTTACCGGTAAGGTCAACAACTCCGGTCTTATCGAAGTTCCTATGGGTACGACGCTCCGCGAAATCATCTTTGATATCGGCGGCGGCATCCGCGGCGGCCACGAGTTCAAGGCCGCTCAGACGGGCGGTCCTTCGGGCGGTATTATTCCTCCCCAGTTCCTCGACACTCCGATCGACTACGAGAACCTCGCCAAGATCGGCTCGATTATGGGTTCCGGCGGCCTGATCGTTATGGACGAGACCGACTGCGTGGTCGATATCGCCAAGTTCTACCTCGACTTCACGGTCGATGAGAGCTGCGGTAAGTGCTCGCCCTGCCGTATCGGTGGTCGTAAGCTTCTCAACTATCTCAACAAGATCACCGACGGCCGCGGCGTCGAAGACGACATCAAGCAGCTCGAGGCGATCTCTGACGCGATGTGCAAGGCTTCGCTCTGCGGTCTCGGTCAGACTGCGGCCAACCCCGTCAAGTCGACCTTGAGATACTTCATGGACGAATACATGGCCCACATCAAGGACAAGAAGTGCCCCGCCGGCAAGTGCTCGAAGCTCATCAGCTACGTCATTGAAGCCGAGAAGTGCAAGGGCTGCACGCTCTGCGCGCGCAAGTGCCCCGTCAACGCTATTACCGGCACGGTCAAGAACCCCCATGTAATCGACCAGTCCAAGTGCATCAAGTGCGGTCAGTGCATCGCGAGCTGCAAGTTTGGCGCTATCGTGGTCAAGTAATAGGAAAGGTCTTATAACAATGTCTGAAGCTACAGAAATGATCAGCCTTGAAATCAACGGCCAGTCCGTTACGGTTGCCAAGGGCTCCACGATCCTCGCGGCCGCCAAGGCCGCCCACATCAAGATCCCCACGCTCTGCTACCATCCCGATCTCAAGGCCGGTGCGAGCTGCGGTATCTGCGTCGTTCGTCAGCTCCTTCCGAGCCGCACCGAACCCGGTAAGTTCGTGTCTTCTCCCAAGCTTCTGCGTGCCTGCTGCACCGAAGCGACCGAGGGTATGAAGATTTTGACCCACGATCCCGACATCGTTCAGGTCCGTAAGACCGTTCTCGAGCTCATCCTCGCGAACCATCCTTCCGACTGCCTGCAGTGCCCCCGTTCGGGCTCCTGCGAGCTCCAGGATATCGCCGCCGATTTCGGCATCCGCGACATTCCGTTCCCGAAGGAAGTCAATCATCGCGACGTCGACAACTCCACGCCTTCGATCATCCTTAATCCCGATAAGTGCATTAAGTGCGGTCGCTGCGCTGAAGTCTGTCAGCAGATGCAGAACGTATGGGCTCTCGAGTTCATCGGCCGCGGCGAAAAGACTGTTATGGCTCCCGCTGCTGACGTTAAGCTCGCTGAGTCGCCCTGCATCAAGTGCGGTCAGTGCTCTGCTCACTGCCCCGTCGGTGCGATTTACGAGAATGACGAGACTGCTAAGGTTTGGGAGGCTCTCCGTGACCCTGCCAAGACTTGCATCGTTCAGATTGCTCCCGCCGTCCGCGTCGCTCTCGGCGAAGCTTTCGGCATGAAGCCTGGCGAGCTTACGACCGGTAAGATTTACGCGGCTCTTCGCATGCTCGGCTTTAACCAGGTCTTTGATACGAACTTCTCTGCCGACGTCACGATCATGGAAGAGGGTACCGAGTTCATTAAGCGCTTCACGAACGGTGGAAAGCTCCCGCTCATCACGAGCTGCTGCCCCGCGTGGACTGACTGGATGGAGAAGTATGCTCCCGATTTCACCGAGAACTTCTCGTCGGCTAAGTCTCCTCAGCAGATGCTCTCTGCTCTTGCTAAGACATACTGGGCCGAGAAGAACAATGTTGCCTGCAACGATATTCACGTAACTTCCATCATGCCTTGTACGGCTAAGAAGTACGAGATTTCGCGCGACGAGCACATGAAGTCTTGCGGTTGCCAGGATACCGATGTCGTCTTGACGACCCGCGAGCTCGCTCGTATGATCAAGGCCGCCGGTATTGACTTCTTGAGCCTTCCTGAACAGCCTGCTGACGATCTTCTCGGCGCTTACACGGGTGCCGGCACGATCTTCGGCGTAACGGGCGGTGTTATGGAAGCGGCTCTTCGTACGGCTTACTGCTTGATCACTAAGGAAGCTACACCTCCTTCGATCGACTTCAAGGAAGTCCGCGGTATGGAAGGCGTCAAGTCCGCTACGATCAAGATCGACGATGCCGAGGTCAATGTCGCCATCGCTCACCAGATGGGCAATGTCGAGAAGGTCTTGAATCAGATCCGCGAAGACCTCAAGAACGGCGTCAAGCCGCGCTACGACTTCATCGAAGTCATGGCTTGCCGCGGCGGTTGTATCGGCGGCGGCGGTCAGCCCTGCCTCGCGACCGATGAAGTTCGCGCTGCTCGTACAGCGGGTCTTTATACCGACGACGAGAAGGCTACGCTTCGCATGTCGCACCTCAACCCCGAGGTTCAGGCTCTCTACAAGGATTACCTCGGCGAGCCCGGCAGTGAGAAGGCTGAAGAGCTTCTCCATACACACTATCACAAGCGCGAAGTCTACAAGTTCAACTGATCGCCGTTGTGATAAACGAACAAAAGGTTCCGCTCTACTGGGCGGAACCTTGCTTTTTTATTTTTTTAGTAAATACCCGATTGACAAAACCGACAAAATATGAGATACTATCTCTCATGTAGCACCCGTGGTGAAATTGGCATACACGCCAGATTCAGGTTCTGGTGCCGCAAGGTGTGTGGGTTCAAATCCCACCGGGTGCACCAAACTTTGGCCCCTTCGTCTATCGGCTAGGACATCTGGTTCTCATCCA
>JAGCJE010000193.1 GCA_017648225.1 Kiritimatiellia bacterium
CGGTGCGCACCACAATGTCGCAAGCTCTTTACCGTTCAAGATGACTTTTGCAATCTGGTTGTTACAGTCTCCGAGGCTTAAGATTTTTTCTCCTCCGACTTCTGTCATATTGAATTTTATCGAATAGACGGCGGTTCCGCTGAAACACTTTAAATCGTCATCTTCGCTTTTAGTCCAATCGATAAGCTCGTTCGTTACATTCGTCTTTTCGCCGAACGACAATTTCCAATCGCCTTTGATTTCCTTGGATGAGAGCGAATCAAAGGAAATCAACCCCTGCATATAATCGCTCCACATCGAATACTGTGCCGACCGGCGCCGCATATTTCGCAGCTTTAAAAATCCCGATCCGCACGGAGCAAGAGTTAAAGGAATCTCGCCGTTGACCATCTTTAAAGGCATATCTCGACCAGAAACAGGATCATACCATTCGGCCGCAAAACCGCCATTCTCGAAAACAGCCTTTAAGTTCACGCTCTTCATCGAACGGTTGACGACAAAAAAACGGTATTCGTCAGATGCCCCGCGCGCAATCGATTCAACAGAGACAGAGGACGGCGTAACATCTTTCAGCGTCAACTTTGCCGCTGACGGCTCTCCCCATTGAAGAAGCGCCTGGCAGCGGTTGAGATATTCGAAAAACCCCTTGCCGCTTTTCGCCCATGTCTGATTTCGCCCGAAATGAGTACCCCATCGCCCCATCGCCTTACCGGGCAGCACATCGTCGCCCCACGGCTGATGCGGACATGTGTGAAGAATCATCCTGTTAATTCCACGCAGGAACTGCGCGTCAGCCGCGGCCTTAAGCATAAACGGAGTCTCGTTCCATCTACAATTCGAAGGACTCGCCGTGAAAGCCTCCGCCTCGATCACGTTGTGGCGCTTCCCGTCTGGGCCCGCCCAGGTATTCCAATCAAGAGGCTTTATCGGCTCGTGAACCTTTTTAGGGATGAACCAGAATTCCGTCATGACCCTGTCGACATGCCTTGCGCAGTCGCGCGAATCGAAAGGCCCGCCGTACGGTTCGCACGCGAACTCAAGCCCCGCAGAGTTCAATTTCTCATGCATGATTTTAAAGAGAACATCACGGTACAGTTCGCGTATCGTCAATTCATAATCGTCCTTGAATTTCTTCTCGTCAGATTCGGTCGGGGCGGCTGTGGTCTTAAAGCCGCCAAGAACCGGCAGAAACGGCAGCGGATCATATCCTCGGCGGGCTTTAAATTCCTCTCTCATTTTCGGCGTCCAGGTTGGTCGGCCTGCTTCGTAGGAATCAAGAAGCACGAACTTCATCGTTTTACCGACGTGGCGCCCGAGATATTTTTTCATATCGCCGATAACGCGGTCAAGATGAAACTCGACGGCCTCCGGATTCATCTTATCGCATTCAAGGCCGAATATTTCCCATTGGTTCGGCTGAGTGAACGCCCCCATCGGAATGTGCTGTAGTTTAACGCCGTCGACAACGCCTATATCAGCTATGTCCGTATGCCGCGCTGGGATTTTAGGCTTCTCGAATGCGCCCGTATCGCCGTTTTCAACGGGGAACATAGCGTGCGCTTCAAGTGAAATCTGCTCCTCGACATTCGTCACGTTAAAAACCAGCTCACGCATCGCAAGACGCGAAGGAATCCACGGCCCACCAGTTGAGGTGTAACCTGGGCAGTTATGAAGCCCGAGTTCAATATTGCGCTTCTCTGCCTCATCGCAGGCGAATCTGACGAACGTCCACCACTCGGAACTGAATGCGATGATTTTTCCGTTTGGAGAATTGTCGATTTTGGATGCCCAGGGCGTACAGATATCGCACATCCCAAATATCGTCGCCGAGCCGATCCCGACTTCTGCGAACCAGTCAAGATCCTTTACTATTCCCTCCTTGGAGACATGCGAACCCATCCAATGCCACCAAACGCCCGTCTTCGCTGAAGCGTTTGAGTTTTTACCTGACGCCGAAC
>JAGCJE010000194.1 GCA_017648225.1 Kiritimatiellia bacterium
CACGCTCGACTCTTCAAGATGGCGAAACTCGATGTCGCTGAGAGGAGGGATACCCTTGAAACGGAGGTAACGGGCCGCCTTTCGGTAGGATAGAGACTTACCGTCGAATTTCTTCAGGACTGCCGCGTTTTGGCGCGTCAGGGAATCGTTCATCCAGCTGCCGTCGGGGTTTTGAGTCCGCTTTATCTCCTCAAGAACGCTTTTGTCGGAAGCGCTAAACGCCAACATATACGGCATCCGAGAGTTCGCGGATGACTGCGACGCGTGATTGCACGAGGCCTCCGGACCGTTGAAGAAGACGGCCAACGCAGCGGCAATGATCAACGAGGCCGCAATTGCAGAACCGTTCCGGAAAAGCCATTTCCGTTTTCGCGCATGAGCTCTTCCGGCCGGCTCCACTTCTCGAAGGGTTTTCAGTCTGGCGACAACAGAGACGTATTCGCCGCCAAGCTCGTTCAGCGTTCTGTCAAGATCCTCGCTCATCAAAAATCTCCTTTAATTTCTTTAACGCGTTCGACATTCTCGATTTGACCGTTCCCTCCGGGATCTCAAGGATTTGAGACACTTCACGATAAGGCAGATCCTGAAAGACTCCGAGTTCCACAACCTCGCGCAACGGCTGGGAAAGCTGCGATACGGCCCAACGGACATCGTCGGCCGACGCTGAATCCCGCGGCTGCTGAACCAGGTCGCACTGACCGGAATACTCTTCGTCGCGCTTTGCCCTGCGCATTTTGCGCCGATGACCGTCTATCATCACCTGGCGGGCCAAAATAAAGAGAAACGTCGAAAGTTTCGCCGTTTTCTCGTAGCGGTCACGGTATTTCCAGAGTCTCAGATATGTCTCCTGGACAAGGTCTTCTCCGTCATCTATAGAAACGCCCTGGCGCCAGAAAAAGTTCAAAAGTTTTTTTTCAAGAGTTTTAGCTTCGGCCAAAAGCTCTTTACCTGTCATACCCACCTGCCTTAATCAACTCATAAGATTCGCGAGCTATAATAGACACATCGCGAGCCTTAGGAATGTTCGCGGCTATGTAAAGAAGCATCAAGGAGGCCGCGGCGCCGATTAAAAAGCCGAAAATCGAATCGGCCGGTTGAGATAATAGTCCGTTCACGACCTTTTTGACCACAACGCGGACAAGGCCGAAAGCAAGAAGCGAACCGACAATGACAATAAAGTACCTGACCGACGTCTGATCGCTCAGAGACACGGCATAGGGCCAGGCAATTATACCGGCCGCGATAGAAATGATAGTCGCTGAAACGAACGAAAAAAAACCAGACGCCCCCCTGAACAATCCTAAGATCACCAGGAGGCAGGATACCGTCAAAAGAATATAATCTAGTACACCCAGCAAGAAAACCTCATTTCGTCCTGGAAAGTGTTCTCAAATAACCTCTGTAAACCGACGCGGCCTGGATATCGCCCGATTTAGTCAACGAATCAATCAGCCCCTGAACGGCTTTAACGGACGTCGGACTCGCCGCGAGCGCCTGTGAATACAGCCTCACG
>JAGCJE010000195.1 GCA_017648225.1 Kiritimatiellia bacterium
AAAACACGTACAAAATAAGTTGGCACGGTATTTGCTACTAAAAAAAGCGTAGCCCACGGTGGGCTTAGAAAGAAGGTAGAAAGATATGGCAAAAGTATTAGGAATCGATTTGGGTACGACCAACAGCTGTATGGCCGTTATGGAAGGCGGCGAGGCTACGGTTATCCCCAATAAGGAAGGTCAGCGCACAACACCTTCGATCGTTGCATTCACCAAGACGGGCGAAATTCTCGTTGGTCAGGCCGCTAAGCGTCAGGCCGTTACGAACCCGAAGTCGACGATTTACTCGATCAAGCGTTTCATCGGCCGCAGGTTCGACGAAATGACCGACGAAATCAAGATGATGCCTTACGAGGTCGTTCGCGCGGCTAACGGCGACGCCGCCGTCAAGGTCGGCGATAAGACTTACACGGCTCAGGAAATTTCGGCTATGATTCTTCGCAAGCTTAAAGAGGATGCCGAGGCGTTCTTGGGCGAGAAGATCACCGAGGCCGTTATTACCGTTCCCGCTTACTTCAACGACCAGCAGCGTCAGGCTACCAAGGACGCCGGCAAGATTGCGGGTCTCGAAGTTAAGCGTATCGTCAACGAGCCTACTGCCGCGTCGCTCGCGTACGGTCTTGATAAGAAGAAAAACGAGAAGATCGCGGTTTACGACTTCGGCGGCGGTACGTTCGATATCTCCGTACTCGATATCGGCGACGGCGTTTTCGAGGTTAAGGCGACCAACGGCGACACTCACCTCGGCGGTGACGACCTCGATCAGGCGATCATGAAGTGGCTCATCGAGGACTTCAAGGCCGCTCAGGGCGTTGACCTCTCCCAGGATATGATGGCTCTTCAGCGTCTTAAAGAAGAGGCCGAGAAGTCGAAGTGCGCTCTTTCGACCGCGACGACTTACGATATTAACCTCCCGTTCATCACGATGAACCAGTCCGGTCCCTTGCACCTCACCGCTACGCTCAACAAGGCGAAACTCGAGCAGCTTACGATGGATCTCGTCAACCGTACGAGCGAGCCTTGCCGCAAGTGCATGAGCGACGCTGATCTTTCGAGTGTTGACGAGGTCGTTCTCGTCGGCGGTCAGACGCGCATGCCTCTTATTCAGGAGAAGGCGAAGAGCCTCTTTAATAAGGAGCCTCACAAGGGCGTTAACCCCGACGAAGTCGTCGCCATGGGCGCGGCGATTCAGGGCGGCATCTTGAAGGGCGAAGTCAAGGACGTTCTCCTTCTCGACGTAACTCCGCTTACGCTCGGCATTGAGACATTGGGCGGCGTTCTCACTCCGCTTATCGAGCGCAATACGACGATTCCCGCGAAGAAGTCTCAGGTCTTCTCGACGGCGTCGGACAATCAGCCCGCCGTTACGATTGCGATCTTCCAGGGCGACCGCAAGATGGCCCGCGACAACAAGTCGCTCGGCAACTTCAATCTCGACGGCATTCCTCCGGCGCCGCGCGGCGTTCCTCAGATCGAGGTTACGTTCGACATCGACGCCAACGGCATTCTCAACGTCTCGGCCAAGGATCTCGGCACCCAGAAGGAGCAGAAGATCACGATCACCGCCGCGGGCGGTCTCTCCAAGGAGGAGATCGAGAAGATGCGCAAGGACGCCGAGGCTCACGCAGCCGAGGACGAGAAGCGTCATGAGGAAGTTGAAGCCCGCAACAAGGCCGACGGTCTCGCGTTCCAGGTCGAGAAGACCTTGAAGGACGC
>JAGCJE010000196.1 GCA_017648225.1 Kiritimatiellia bacterium
AAAAAGGGCTTCGCGTCCGCTCCGATCGCGTTCATCAATAAAAAAGGCCGTTCCGAGGAGCTTTGCGTCGGCTATCCCGACGGCGGCGACATCCGTCAGATCACCCGCGACGGCACTGCCTGCGTGGGACCGCGCTGGATGACGTCCGACAGAATCCTTTATACCGGCTACGTAAACGGCGCTCCTCAGATATTCGAAATCAATTCCAATACGGGCGTACGTAAAATGAAATGGGGCTTCGGCGGTCTTACGACGGGCGCCGCCGTTGCGCCCGGCGGTGCTACGGCAGCCATCATCCTCTCTAAGCCGTTTAACAATCCCGAACTTTGCACGATCAACATGGCCGCCAATACCTGGAAGCGCCTTACCGTTTCGCGCGACGTCAATGAAGGCCAGCCCGCGTGGGGCCCCGGCGGCAGAGAAATCGTCTACGTTTCCGACGAGACGCGTCGCCTCCATCTCTACGTTATCGACGTCGCGACAAAGGCCAAGCGCCGCATAACTTCCTCCGGTAGCCAGAACGTCGATCCTGACTGGGGTTCCGACGGCCGTATCGCCTATACGACGAAGCGCGGCGGCGACTACTTCGTTTCCGTTATAAATCCCGCCGAGGGCGACAAAGATGCTCGTCTCGTCACTGACGGCGGACGTTGGGAGCATCCCTCCTGGGCGCCCGACAGACGTCACCTCGTCGCGGAGCGCGACGGCGTACTTTATCTTATCGATACCGACGAGAACGGCGATAAGCCCGTCAGGCTTTTCACCATTCCCGGAAAGTGCATTACTCCCACATGGAGCCGCTGACGAAAGGATTCAATTCGTGAAGATCGATGTTGGTTACGTTTCTGAACTGGCGAGGCTTGAGCTGAGCGCCGAGGAGAAGTCTCTCTTCCAGCCGCAGCTTGAAAGTATCGTCGGTTATGTCGAGAAGATTTCATCTGTCGACGTCGAGGGCGTAGAGCCCATGATGCACGGACGCGCCATCGTAAACGCGTTCCGCGAAGACGAGGTGCGCCCGTCGCTACCCCGCGAAGAGGCTCTTTCGAACGCGCCTAAGCGTGTGGGCGACGAGTTTCTTTTGCCGAAGATTGTCGAAGGCGCCGAAAGCTGAGGAGTTTTGAGATGAGTGAATTATATAAGTTGGGCATTGCCGAGGCGAGAGAAGGTCTGGAAAAGGGCGATTTTTCGAGTGAGGACATCGTCAAGTCCGTTATAGCGCGTTACCGCGAGAAGAACGCCGATATCGGCGCATATGTCACTTTCGACGAGGAGGGCGCACTCGAGCTCGCCAGAGCCAATCCCAAGGCCGTACCGATCGCGGTGAAGGATCTTATCAACGTACGCGGCCAGCCTTGCACGTGCGGCTCGAAGATTCTCGAAGGATACATATCTCCATATGACGCGACCGTCATATCGAACATGAAGGCTAACGGCTTCATTCCCTGCGGACGCGTAAATATGGACGAGTTCGCCATGGGCTCTTCGACCGAGAATTCGGCGCTCGCCGTTACGCGCAATCCGTACGATCTGACGCGTGTTCCAGGTGGCTCGTCCGGCGGAAGCGCGGCGGCTGTCGGCGGCGACATGTGTATCGCGGCGCTCGGAACGGATACGGGCGGCTCGATCCGTCAGCCTGCGAGCTTTTGCAACTGCGTCGGAATAAAGCCCAGCTACGGGCGCGTTAGCCGCTACGGCGTCACGGCGTTCGCGAGTTCCCTCGACCAGGTAGGCCCGATGACGAAGAGCGTAAGAGATTCCGCGATTCTTCTCAAGGCTCTCGCCGGTCACGACAGAATGGACGGAACGACGCCCGACGAGCCCGTGCCGGATTACGAGCGCGTTATCAAAGGCGCGACGATGAAGGGCGTCAAAATCGGATTGCCCAAAGAGTATTTCAACGTTTCGGGGCTTGACAGCGAAGTTAAGCGCATTACCGACGAGGCCGTCGCGAAGTGCGTCGCCGCCGGTGCCGAGATCCGCGAGGTGAGCCTTCCCCACACCGAATACGCCATGGCGGTCTACTATATCATCGCCCCCGCCGAGGCGAGCGCGAATCTCGCGCGTTTCGACGGCGTGAGATACGGTCACAGAAGCGATAAGTCCGTCGATGTGTATTCGCTTTACACGAAATCCCGCGCCGAAGGATTCGGTCCTGAGGTCAAACGCCGCATCATCATGGGTACGTACGTTCTTTCGAGCGGCTACTATGACGCCTACTACGGCCGCGCCCAGAAGGTGAGAACCTTGATTAAGCGCGATTTCGACGAGGTCTTCCGGGAGGTCGACGTTCTTCTTACTCCGTGCGCGCCGACGCCTGCTTTTAAGCTCGGTGAGCTGCAGGATCCGCTTACAATGTATCTGAATGATCTTTACACGATTCCGAGCGCTCTCGCGGGCGTCTGCGCCGCGAGCGTTCCGGCCGGTTTCACCGCGGGGACGAATCTTCCCGTCGGCGTTCAGTTCATCTGCGGCGGTTTCGAGGAATCGCGACTTTTGAGTGTCTGCAAATCTTTTGAGGAGATAAACTCATGAAAGCTACAATCGATACGAATATGGGCACGATAACGCTCGAGCTCAACGAGGAGAAAGCGCCCGAGACGGTGCGCAATTTTGTGAAGTACGCCGAAGACGGCCATTATGACGGTACGATTTTCCATCGCGTCATCGACGGGTTCATGATTCAGGGCGGCGGCTTTACGAAGGCCATGAATCAGAAGCCGACGCGTGAGCCGATCCGCAACGAGGCGATGAACGGCCTTAAGAACGAGCGTGGCACCATCGCCATGGCGCGCACGATGGTTGTCGATTCCGCGACGAGCCAGTTTTTCATAAATCTCGTCGATAACGCGTTTCTTGATTTCTCGTCTCCTACGCCCCAGGGTTTCGGGTATGCCGTTTTCGGTAAGGTCGTCGACGGAATGAGCGTCGTTGATTCGATCGCGAAAGTGAAGACCGGTTTTTCCGGACCTCATCAGAATGTTCCCGAAGAGCCTATCCTGATAAAGAAAATCACAATAGGTTGAGACTTGCCAAAGTCGAAATAAAATCATATAATTACAGTATCGTAAAAAATTGGAGTATTAAAATATGAAGAAAATTCTTACATTGGCCGCAGTCGCAGTTCTTTCGGCTCACTCTTACGCTCAGCATGTAGATGATGTCGCCACCGTTAACGTTGAAGAAGAGTCTCCCCTTGTTCAGACCGAGGCTCCCCGCAAGCAGGTAGTTCAGTGGCCCGCGTTTTTCGCGATCGGTGATCTCCCCGAGACTCCCGATCTTATCGGTCTTCGCATTACGATTCCCTGGTCGACGAAGCAGGAGAGCGTTACCGGTTTTGACGTCGGTTTCTGGGCCCGCACTCAGGTCTTTGAAGGTATCGCTCTCAACGTTCTGAGAAATGACGTCAAGGATCAGTTCACCGGTCTTCAGGTCGGTCTTTACAACTCCGCCGTCCAGTCCGACGCAATCGGCCTTCAGGTCGGTCTTTGGAACGAGGCTGGCACGATGAACGGCCTTCAGGTCGGTCTCGTCAATTCCGTCGGCGCGATGGGCGGTTTTCAGGTTGGTATCATCAACCGCGCTGAAGAGCTGTACGGTTTTCAGCTCGGCGCCATCAATGTGATTCGTGACGCAGAAATGCGCTTCTGTCCTTTCGTAAACATTGGATTCTAAAAAATGCAAATCCGTCCTTTCGCGGCCTTAAGGCCGAACAAAGTGGACGCGGCCAAGGTCGCGTCCGTTCCTTATGATGTAGTCGACACCGCCGAGGCCAAGGCTCTCGCCGCCGGAAATCCGAAGAGCTTTCTTCATGTTTCCCGCCCCGAGATCGATCTTCCCGACGGGACTTCCTGTTCGTCGGACGAAGCGTACCGTCAGGCCCGCAAGGCTCTCGACGCGCTCGTGGCCGACGGAACGCTCGTGGAGGAAGGCGAGCGTAAGTTCTACGCCTACCGTCAGACGATGGGATCCCATTCCCAGACGGGTATCGTCGCGACTTTCGATACCCAGGATTATCTCGCAGGCATTCTCAAGCAGCACGAGAAAACCCGCCGTGACAAGGAGGACGACCGCACCCGTCATATCGAGACGCTTGCCGCTCAGACGGGACCTGCGTTCCTCACCTACCGCGACGACAAGGCTATCGACGAGATCGTCGCGGCGGCCTGCAGAAACGAGCCTCTCTATGATTTCGTCGCCGACGACGGCATCGGTCACACAGTTTGGGAAATCGCCGCCAGTTCGAGCTGCACGGCCGACGAGCTTCAGGAGCTTTTCGCCCGTGTCCCGGTCGCGTATATCGCCGATGGTCATCATCGCAGCGCGGCGGCTTCGCGTTACGCCAAGGATCATAATTTCGAGGGCGAGACGCGTTGGTTTATGGCGGTCATCTTCCCCGCGAGCCAGCTTAAGATTCTCGCGTACAACCGTCTTATCAAGGACCTTAACGGTCTTTCAGAATACGAGTTCATGTCCCGCGTAAGCGAGAACTTTACGATTGGTGAGAAGGGCGATCGCAACTGCCGTATGTATTTCAACGGTAAGTGGCTCGATCTTTCCTGGAGCATTCCCGAGGGAACCGACGTCGTCGGCTCGCTTGACGTAAGTTATCTGCAGGATAAGCTCCTTGCGCCCGTTCTCGGCATCGGGGACCCGCGCACCGATGAGCGCATTTCGTTTATGGGTGGTATTCGCGGCGACAAGGAGCTCGCATCCAAGGTCGATTCGGGCGAAAACGCCGTCGCGTTCGCGATGGAGCCCGTTACGGTCGAAGAGATGATGTCCATTGCCGATGCAGGCGCTATTATGCCGCCTAAGTCGACGTGGTTCGAGCCTAAACTCCGTTCCGGTCTTTTCGTCCATAGAGTCTAATGGCGCGCTCAAGAGGCATTTTCTCGCGTATTAAAGCGTATTGGCGTCTTCTCAAATCGAAGATGGTGCGCGAGAAAATGCCTGTTAACCGTATAGCTGCAGGTTGGGCGATCGGTATGTTTTACGGGTGCGTAATACCGTTCGGCTTCCAGTTGATTCTTTCTATTCCAACTGCAGTGTTTTTCAAGGCCTCTAAAATAGGGGCCTCGGTCGGTACACTTATCACAAATCCGATAACAATTTGGTTTTTATATCCTATTCAGTGTTATCTCGCGAATCGCCTCATTGCAGGAAATCTAACATACGATGCGATTGCGGAGGCGATGACAAAGGTCATTAACGCGGGAGATTACTCCACTTTAATGTCGCTTGGAGGCGAGCTGGTAGTTTCGTTTTTCCTAGGCGGATTTTTATTGGCGGCGATTTGTGTGCCGCTGACGTTTTTCGGCGTAAGGGCGATGGTAATGCGCTATCGTCGGATGAAGGAGAAAATGCTTCCCGCAGCGGAGGTCTGAAATGATTTCTCCCGAGACGATTGAACGGATTAAGATGTTGATGATTGAAGCTTCGGTCTACGAAGATGATCTTGACGAGAGTTTTATTTTAGGTGGGGGCCCAGGGGGACAGAAAACGAACAAAACTTCCAACGTCGTCAGGCTCTTTCACGAGCCTAGCGGCCTGTCGGTAAGATGTGCAGAGACGCGCAGTCGCGAAACAAACCGTTGGCTCGCCAGGCGCCAGCTTGCGGAACTCATTTTGGAACGCGAGAAGGGCGTAAAGTCCGCCGAGCAACAGAAACGCGAAAAGATACGGCGTCAGAAACGCCGCCGCAGTCGCCGCCAGAAACAGCGCATGTTAGACGATAAACATGCGCATTCCGAGAAGAAGGCTCTTCGCCGCCAGAAATTCGATTGAAAGGAGTACGAGGGATGACTATTGATGAATTGAATACAATAACGGATTCCGGTGAAATAGGGGATTTTATTCTCGTCTGCGAAGCGAAACAGGTTAAGGCTCTTTCGCGGATCGCCGACACTATCGCCGAGCGCGGAAATGTTAGACTTGTGCTTCTCGCAGGCCCCTCTTCGTCCGGAAAGACTACGACGGCCAAGCGTCTTATTACCCAACTTAAGGTCAACGGAATCGACTCGATGCTAGTGTCGACCGACGATTATTTTGTAGGCGACAGACGTAATCCTCGCGACGAGAACGGAGAACTTGATTACGAGCATGTCGAATGCGTCGACATGAAGCGTCTCGCCGCCGATATGAACGCTCTGATGCGCGGCGAAGAAGTTTTTATGCGCAAGTTCAATTTCGAGCTTCACGACGGGTATGATTCAACCGTTCCGACGAAACTGCCTGAAAACGCGGTCATAATCCTTGAGGGAATCCACGCGCTCAATCCGATTCTTACATCCGATATTGACGACGCCTGCAAATTCAGAATCTATATAGAGCCTCTGACCCAGCTGGTTGTCTTCGCCGAGTCTCGTCTGCCTCCTGCGGACGCCCGTCTTATGCGGCGTCTCGTGCGCGATAATCAGTTCCGTAAGATGAGTCCGTTGGACACTTTTCACATCTGGCCCAAAGTTCTCGCAGGCGAAAGAAAATGGATATTCCCTTTTTCACAGAACGCGGACGCCGTTTTCGATTCCGGCCTTGAGTATGAACTTACCGTTTTGAAACGCTATGTCGCCGGTCTCTTGGAAAAGGTTAAAATTAAAACGCCGGGTAATGCAAAGGCCGAGGTTCTTTCGATGCTGTTGACGACTGTTCACGACGCCGATCCAACGAAGGTGCCGGGAGATTCCATTCTTCGTGAAACGATCGGCGGCAGCCTCCTTGAATATTAAGTGGAATAAGTTTTGGCGATTGGCTTCACGTTTACAGTTGATAGATAAGGAGAAAAATGAAAAGTTTTATAAAATATACAGTTACAGTTCTTGTTTTGCTCTCAGGAGCGGGCATTGTCTTGTCGGCGGAGCCAGTAAAACCGCTTCGCCTCGCCGTTTACGTTGACAACGGCGCGCGCGGCGAAGGCGCTTTTAGATGGATTCAGATCGCAACGATAGCCGAGAATGTCGAGTCTAAATTTATCGACGGCGAGGCTGTGCGCTCTGGTGTGCTCGACAACGTAGACCTTCTGATAATGCCCGGCGGAAGTTCGCAGCGCATTTCGCGTTCGCTCGGCGAGGCCGGTCACGAGAAGATAAAGTCGTTCATCCGCTCGGGCGGCGGCTATATTGGGACTTGTGCCGGATGCTGCCTTTTAATGCAGTCCGACGATAAGAAGCACAAGAATATGATGAATGTTATTCCGTATACGTTCGGAGTGTGCGGAGGGAAGTCGGATGTTGATGTCGAATTCAACGGCAAGGCGAGTGAGCTTGCAGGCATTCCTGAAGGCGACTGGCCGATACGTTACAGTCAGGGTCCCGTTCCCGTCGAAACCACGACGAAAGAAAAAGACTTGAATACTGTCGTGGTTGCACGTTACGGTAAAAGTATTAAGGCTATGGGCGAGGAGCCATGGGTGCAATTCC
>JAGCJE010000197.1 GCA_017648225.1 Kiritimatiellia bacterium
CGAATATATCGATCTCCCAGGACGCATCGAGACCGACCTTAAAAAGATCCTGGTAATTCGAAACCAACGCCTCGTCAGAACGTATCGCCTGGCCGTTAGCTGAAATTTGAGGCATAAACGCAGCATAGGAGCCGAAAAGCTGCCAACGGCTTTGAGTCAGACGTTCAGACGCCATCTTGTAGGAAAGATTGTTCGAAACGGCCGTATCGACGAGGGAAGCAAGAATTTTATCGTCAAAGCGGGTCCACCACGACGAAAGCTCATTAGTCGAGATTATATAGCGCGAGTCTTTTTCGTCGACCTTTATCATCCCGGCGTCGGGAAGCGGGAAGTCGGGAATATCGACCTCCGGCTTTTTGTAATCAGGTCCTACGGACGGCAGAGAAGAACAACCGGCAAGCAAAAGCGCTGTGCAGAATACAGGATGCAGTTTCATAATCATTTTCTTTCCTTTAATTGACGACGACGGGCGGCGGATGCCGAAATGTACGAGAAGAACCGCTTAGCCTTTTCGCGCCATGTCTGGAAAAGCGCGTAAAGACCAGGTACCAACAGTATACCAAATACTACCGAGAAAAGCATTCCAAAGAATTCGGTAGTTCCGAGATGATTGCGGCTCGCGGCGCCTGCACCCGTGGCGATCATCATCGGGAGCGTTCCGAGAAGCGTCGTCAAAGCGGTCATCAGAAGAGCTCTCAAGCGCTCGCCCGCCGCACTGCCCGCGGCCTCTACAATGGAATACTTCTCAATTTCGCGCTTATCCTTGGCGAACTCGACGATCAGAATGGCGTTCTTCGAGGCAAGGCCGACGAGTAGCACCAAACCCAGCTGAGCGTAGATCGAAAGCGGATAGGGAGAACCCGTCATCCAAATTCCGAACCACTTAAGTCCGAGGAGCGCGCCGAGCACAGCGACGAAAATCGAGAGCATTACGGGCAGAGGAATCGTCCACGATTCGTACTGGGCGACAAGGAAGAGGTAGCCGAAGAGAACCGCCAGAAGAATGAGCGGAGCCGCGGCGCCGTCGTTGCGCGCTTCCTGGAACGAAAGGCCGGACCATTCGTAACCGTAACCGTCGGGCAGGACCTCCTCCATAAGCTCGCGCACCTCGTTCATGACCGTGCCGGAAGCGACGCCCGGCTTCGGAAGAACGGTGACGTCGGCCGACATGTACTTATCGCGCGTCGAAATCGTACGCGGACCGAGTTCGCGCGTTATCGTACCGAGCGAACCGATCGGAATCATGGCGCCGGTATCGGACCTGACATAGAGACGCTCAATATCCTCGGGCGTCGCTCTGGCCTCGGGAACGGCGCAGACGGTCACTCGGTTTACCTGGGTGCCGAGATTGACGTCGTTCACATAACGCGAGCCGAGATAGTTCTGCAACGTCGCGTATACGGTCGCAACAGGGACCTTGTACATCTCCGCCTTGGTGCGGTCGAGATCGAACTTAACGTGAGGAGTCTTTGAGTTGAAGCCCGAGAACGCCGCAAGAACGTTGGGATTCTGGTTAAGCTTCATGAGAACAAGGTTCTTGACCGCATCGAGCTTCGCGGGATCGGTTCCTGTCTTGTCCTGAAGGTGGAACGAAATACCATTTGCGTTACCGAGGCCGGGAATCGCCGGAGGAGCAAAGACTTTCCATGTAGGCTCGGGGATTTGGCTGTTCAGCATCGCCTGAACCTTGGGAATGACCTTTGATACGTGC
>JAGCJE010000031.1 GCA_017648225.1 Kiritimatiellia bacterium
ATCTCAAGGCGCGCGTCGGCATCAAGCCCACGATCCGCGATTACGTCCCGAACGAGGAAGACTTCCTCGCGCGTCTCGACGAAATGACCGAGCAGGCTTTCGACGATCAGTGCACGGGCGCCAACCCGCGTTACCCGATGATGAAGGAAATCAAGCAGATGTATCTTAACGCTTACTACGGCAAGCATAAGAATGTCTAATGGTAAATGTTGAAGTTTAAAGGTGAAGTTGAATCTTCGACTTCGACTTCACCTTCAACTTCGACTTAAACAAAAAGGAGATTTGAAATGAAAAAGAAAACAGAGACTAAAAAGTGCGCGCCTAAGGCGACCGCCAAGAAGGTTGTTGTTAAGAAGGCTGCCAATGTTCTTCTTGAGCGTACCGACAAGGTTGTGACGAAAGACAAGGACAGCGTCCTTAAGATTTTCGGGCCCAGCTACAAGGTCAGCGCCATTCTTAACGAGGCGATGAACGAAGCTCGCGCAGCCGAGACCGGTCTTCCTGTAGCGAAGGTTCTTGAAGTTCTTAAGATCCGCGATCACTGGTGCATCCGCCGCGAGTGGATCGAGGGTAAGACTCTCGCTGAGACGATGGCCGGCGATAAGAAGAATCTTATGCGCTATTTAAAGGAGTTTGTCGCCATTCAGTGCGAAATCTTTTCCAAGACTTCCGAGCGCATGGGCAATCTCGCCGATAAGCTCGATAAGCAGATTTCCGCCTCGGCTCTGCCGAAGGAGACGCGCTACGATCTTCACATGAGGCTTCAGTCGATGCCTCGCGGCAAGGCGCTCTGCCACGGCGACTTCAATCCGACTAACGTCATCATCACCCCGAACGGTGACTGGCGCGTTATCGACTGGAGCCACGTAAGACTTGGCGATCCTCTCGCCGACGTCGCCCGTACGTACCTTCTCTTCTGGCTCTCCGGCCATGTCGCCGCCGCCGAGAAGTATATGGCTCTCGCCTGTGAAGCCCTTAAGGTTAAGATCGCCGACGTTCAGAAGTATCTTCCGATCGTCGCGGCGGCTGAATCCTCCAAAGAGCAGAGCGCCAAGAATCACGAGCTTCTCCTTCACTGGGCTAGCGTAGTCGATTATGAGTAGGCCTACAATTACGATCTGCATGGGCAGTTCGTGTTTTGCGCGCGGCAACGAGAAAAATGTCGAATTGTGCGAGAAGTTTCTCGCCGCGCGCGGTCTCCGCGACGAAGTTGATGTGGTCTTGGGCGCGAGCCTCTGCACCGGCAACTGCGCCGCGGGCCCGATAGTTATCGTCAACGATAAGGTTCATACCCAGGTTGACGCGGGCGTTATGACCGATTTGCTTGAAGAATTATTCCCGGCTTCACGCTAAAGGAGCGATATGCAGAAGACATCACCGGTTTACACGACCGAAAACGGCTGTCAGGATTGTTACAAGTGCGTCCGTCACTGCCCCGTAAAGGCGATCCGCATAATCGGCGGCAAGGCGAGCGTTATCCCCGAGGCCTGCGTCTCGTGCGGTGAATGTGTTAAGGTGTGTCCCGCTCATGCCAAGAAAATCCGGAGCGATTTGGCTAGACTTAAAGATATGCTCTCTTCGGGCGCTAAAGTCTACGCTTCAATCGCTCCGAGTTTTACCGGTTATTTTAAAGGCGTGAAGATTGAGCAGTTGACTGCGGCTTTAGTTCGTGCCGGTTTCGCTGGAGTTAGTGAAACGGCGCACGGCGCCGAATCGGTAAGCGCTCACGTTTCGCGACTTCTCGCTCAGACGTCGTCTCCGCTCGTTATTTCGAGCGCATGTCCCGCGGCGGTCGATATGATCCGAAAGTACTTGCCGAAGTTCGCGCCGTTTATTTCGCCCTTGCCTTCTCCAGTTCGCGCCCATTGCCGTCAGCTTAAGGAGAAGTTCGGAGCCGAATCGAAGGTTGTCTTTTTCGGGCCCTGCGCGGCTAAAAAGACTGAGGCCGATACGTATTCGAGCGAACTTTCTCTCGCGCTTATTTTCCCCGCGCTTGAAAGACTTTTGGAAGATAAGAACATTTCCTTGAAAGAGACGCTTGAACCGGCGATGGGTTTCGCCGAAGAAGGGCGATTCTATTCTGTTGAAGGCGGCATGAACGATACTCTTCGCGACGCCTCCGATGTTGTTCGTTATATTTCCGTTTCCGGGCTTGATAATTTAAGGCGCCTTTTTTATGGTGTCGATCCTGCGACGATTGCCGAAAAGATGGGCGGACGCAAGATTTTCATTGAAGTGCTCGCTTGTCCTGGCGGCTGCATAAACGGGCCTGCAATGCCGCCTGAAGGTTCGTCGCTTACTACGATAATTGAGACGGATGTCGTAAGCCCCATCCGCACGAGCGCCGGGCGCTGTTTTTCGCACTGCGGAGTTTCGGCTTATCCCGCAACCCCTGTCGTCGAAGACGAGCCTGATGAGCAGCTTATGCGCTCGGCTCTCGCCCGCGTCGGCAAGATTTCCAAAAATGACGAGGTCAACTGCGGCGCGTGCGGATATTCGACATGCCGCGAATTCGCCAGGGCGCTCTTGGCGGGTAAGGCTGAAGAGGCCATGTGCCACACGTGGCTTAAGCGCAATTTCGAAAGAACCTCCAACGCTCTTATCCGCTATATTCCGGCGGGCGTTGTCATCGTCGACAGCAAGGGGGCCATTCGTGAGTGCAATAGGCTTTTCGCTGAACTTGCGGGGGCCTTAGAAGAATTTGACGCGCTCGGTAATTTAGAGGGGCTCAACGTCGAGTCGTTCCTCCCCGAGTTCGCCGACCTTTTCGCGAGCGCCGTTGGTCATGGCAGTGAAATTGTTAAATATCGTCAGCAGTGGCGCGGTCGGATTATTAATTTAAGTGTATTTTCCATCGCGCGCGGCGAGTTCGCCGGCGCTGTTGTCCAGGATGTTACTCAGAACGAAGGTCGCCGCGAAGAAATTGCGGCTAAAGCGCGCGAGGTTATCCGCAAGAATGTCTATACGGTTCAGCAGGTGGCGCGACTATTCGGTGAGCATATCGCCGAGACAGAGGTAATGCTCAACGAAATTGCAGGCGCTTACGAATCCCACACTAAGGGTGTTCGTCTTCGCGAGCCTGATAACGGGGATTACTTGAATGGCTGATTCTCTTTTTATAGAGATGGAGGCCGCGCAGTTTACCAAGACTGGGCAGGCCGCGTGCGGTGATGATGTGCGCTTTCTCACGGTTGAGCGCGAGAATCGTCACCTCGCCGCGCTTTCGGACGGTCTTGGCAGCGGGGTAAAGGCCCATGTTTTGGCAAACATGACCACCTCGATGGCGATTAAGTTTCTTGAGTCTAATATTCCGACGCTCGAAGCGGCAGAAATTATTATGGACTCTCTCCCGGTCTGCGAGGTGCGTAAAATCGGTTATGCTACGTTTTCGCTTTTTGACTTCCGCCTCGGCGGCCGCGCTAAGATTACTGAGATGGGGAACCCCGGTTATATCCATTTGCGCGGCACGACAGAAATAAAGCCTTTGAAGGATGAGATGGTCGTCTCGGCTCACTGGCCCGACCGCGAAGTGCGCGAGTGCGAGGCTGATTTCCGCCCGGGCGACAGAATTATCATGTGCTCTGACGGCGTGACACAGGCGGGATTAGGTCAGAGGCGCGATATGAAGTTCGGGTGGCGTCGTTCCGGCGTGATGGAATTCGCCAAGCGCCGCATAGAAGCGGACGGAGAAATTTCAGCGCGTGATTTATCGATGGCGATTGCGCGTGAAGCGCGTTACATCGCTCCAGGCGGTTGTAAGGATGATATCAGCTGTGTTGTAGCCTATTTGCGCCATCCGCGTGTAATGCGAGTATTGACGGGTCCTCCATATTATCGGGAGAATGACGCGGAGTATGCGCGTCAGGCTTTGTTGGGCGATGAGCACACGGTAATCTGCGGCGGAACATCGGCCAATATCATCGAGCGTGAGTTGGGTGTGAAGGTGAGGGTGTCGTTAGCCGATATCCGCAAAAGCGGAGGTTTGCCTCCGGTCGGACGCATTGAGGGCATCGGTATCGCGACTGAAGGTATTCTTACTCTTTCGCGCGTTTTGTCGGCGATTGAAGAGATGCGCTCTCCGGAAAATGAACCGCAAGCCGTAAAGATGATATTAGAGCGTATGATCCGCCATGATCGCATTGAATTTGTTATAGGTACCAAGGTTAATGAATCGCACCAGGACCCGGGTATTCCCCAGGAACTGGAGTTGCGCCGTTCGGTGATTCGCCGTATGCAACAAGCATTAGAGCGTAACTATCGTAAGGAAGTTGTGGTATACTATTACTGAAACCCGATTATAAAAATCATTGAGGAAATTCTGTTATGGAAAAAATCAAAGTTGAAATCTGTTGCGGTACCGCCTGTTATCTTTTGGGCGCCGCAAAGTTGATGAATATCGAAGAGGAGCTTCCTGAGAATTTGAAGGATAAGGTTGATATTCAGGCGAGGACGTGCCTCGGCCTTTGTGAGCGCGATCACCTCGGCGGTGCCCCTTATGTGAAGTTCAACGATACCGAGATCATGGGCAACGCTTCAGTCGAGAAGGTGCTCTCCCGCCTCAATCAGCTTGTCGAGGGTGCTGAACAGTCATGATCAACGGCGCTACCTACATTCGTCGCGAACTTTTAATCCGTCTTGTTCGCGCTTTCGACGACGGGGTTCTCAGAGAGGAAATCGATCAGATTCCGATAAGACTGCGACCTAAAGATTCAGACGCTTCGCGCTGCTGCATCTATCATGACCGCGCGGTATTAAAGTATAGGCTCATGGCGCTCTTAGGCATTTCCGCCGAAGAGGAGACCGATGAAGCCAAGACGCTTAGTGTATATTTAGACGAGATTATCGGCGGCGAGCCTCGCGAGATCAGCGAAGACAGCGAGTTTGAGCGAAAGGTGGCGCCTCTTTCCGTCTGTGCGCCGGCGTGCAGCGGCTGTCCTGATGCGCGTGTCGTGTCGACGTCCAACTGCCGCGGATGCTTCGCGAGACCTTGTGTCTACAGCTGTCCGAAGAATGCGATAACGGTGACGAACGGACGCTCTCAGATCGACAGCTCCAAGTGCGTTAAATGCGGTAAGTGCATTTCGGCGTGTCCCTATAACGCGATTGTTAAAACGACGGTGCCTTGCGAAGAGGCCTGTCCTGTTTCCGCAATCCGTAAGAACGAGCGCGGAGTCGCCGAGATTGATTTTTCAAAGTGCATCTTCTGCGGCAAGTGCTTTATGGCGTGTCCTTTCGGTGCAGTCATGGAGCGCTCCCAGATCGTTTCGGTTCTTTCTGCGATGAAGCGCGGCGAAAAGCTCGTGGCGATGGTCGCGCCCGCGGCGGACCGTCAGTTTCCCGGGACGGTCGAGCAGCTTCTGGCCGCATGCGCAAAGGCCGGATTTTCGGACGTTATCGAAGTCGCGCTCGGAGCCGAGAAGACGACGGAGCATGAGACCGCGGAATTTCTTGAGCGCATG
>JAGCJE010000198.1 GCA_017648225.1 Kiritimatiellia bacterium
TCGTGGAAGTGTGTTTCAACGGCTCTTCGAAGCCGGCGTTTAATCTTATCGTGATGGATTCGGGCGCCTACGCCAAGGATGACGGATACGACGGCTGCCGTACGGATCAGATTGCATGGTATGAGAAGGTCAGCGGGGATACTCCCGCTCTCTGGTTTCAGCATATAATTGTTCCGGACGTAAACGTCACCGGTCTTTTCGTTGAAGTGCCGTCGAGCGCTAAGAGCGATGTTTCCAAGCCCCCGGCGGGAGGTCGGGCTAAAAAGCCGAAAATCAAAGAAGGACCCGACGTTGGGTACAGGATGTCGTGGCCGGACGGCGGACACATGATGCTGCTCGCGCCAGGCGTGAAGGGCGATCTTCAGGAGCGTACGTGCCCGCCGAGATGGATCACTTATCGAAACGAGGCTCATACTTATCAGGGACGCACGCTTTACGACAGTTGGCGTAAAATGGGCAATATAAAGGGTGCGTATTTCGGACACGATCATACGAATTCGTTCGACGGCGTCGATAAAAACGGAATCCGTTTCGGTATGACGAAGACCGCGTCGTTCTCTACCTATAACGATGGCACGGCGGGGCTTCGCGCCTTTACGCTGCACGCCGACGGAACGTATGATACGGAAACGTTCTCTGTAAAGCCGCCGTTCAAAAAATCGTCAAAGTAAAAGGGAAATCAAAATGAAATATTGTGCATTGGCTTTTGCTCTTTTTGCGCACGTTGCGCTTTTCGCTGGATCACTCTCCCCTCAGAAGTGTACGGACCGGGAAGTGTCGTCGACGGTGAAGGAGTGGGAACAGGGCAAACGCGCCGAAACGCTTAAATGGTTCGAGGAAAATCAGTTTGGTCGCACTCCGATAGGGAGGCTTAAGGATCAGAAATTCGAAGATTCCGCCGTTGTGTTCGCCGAGTCCGGTATCAGAATCAATATTACGCTTCGCCTCCCCGAGGGGGCAAGCGCTGAGAATCCCGTACCGGTATTTCTTTTCGGAGATCATCGAGGCGGCGATAAGCCGCCGTACGCCCAGGCGGAATATCCGAATATTCCGACGAACGCGATTACGGCGCGCGGATACGCCTACGTGAGATGGAACTTTAACGACGTGTGTCCCAATGTCAGCAACTGGGGCGGGCTTTCGCGCTGGCCGATGGGAATCATCGCATGGCACGCAGTGGGGGATAAAGCGGCGACAAATATTGTCCGAAACGCCGATTCCTGGGGTACGATCGGTGCGTGGGCATGGGGGAATTCGCGCGTGATGGACTGGATAGAGACGCGTCCGGAACTTGACGCCAAACGCGTTGCGGTCGTCGGCCACAGCAGAGGCGGAAAGACAGCCCTCTGGACTGCGGCTCAGGATGAGCGTTTTGCGATGGCGGTTTCCAACGGATCCGGCTGCGGCGGAGCGAGCCTCGGTCGTGCGAGAGGACCTAAGGCCGAGTCGATCAAGGCGATATTGAAATATTTTCCCAATTGGTTCTGTCCGGCGATGGCGAATCTTATCGGGAGGGACGCAGAGCTTGAGCATGATGCCGACGATCTCTTGCGGCTGATTGCTCCGCGCCTGGTCTATGTCGGCAGCGGAAGCGAAGATATCTGGGCGGGGCCCGAGTCGGAAAAGGCGGCGCTTGAGTCCGCGCGTGATTTGTACCGTGCGTATAAGTATGAGGATCGCACGGGGTATCATTGTCACAAGGGGCCTCATAAACTTCTGCCGGTCGACTGGGAGAAGTTTATGGATTTTGCTGATATTCATTTTAAAAAAGGAGGTAAGAAATGATTGCTAAGAGAACAGCGTTGGTGATGGCGGGGATTCTCGCTGGAGCGGCGAACTGCGCCGTTACTGTAGATTTTTCCAAGGAGGTCGGCAAAATGCGCCCGGAACTGCATTCATCGGGATTCGGGCCTCAGATATGTTCGTGCTCTAAAAGGACGATAGATGAGTTGAAGTCGATGGGATTTAAAGCGTCGCGCACCCATGACTGGTCGCTTTTAAATCCCAATCAGCGCGTCTGCGATTATTTTCAGATGTTCCCTCTGATGCATCTTGATGCGACAAAGCCTGAGAATTATTATTTCGGTCCTACGGATCATCTTCTTAAGCGTACCCGCGAGGAGTTGGGGCATGAGGTCTTCTTCCGTCTTGGAACTTCAATCGAACATTCCGGACCGGATATCCATTTCAATACGCAGATCCCCGACGATTTCGACAAGGTGGCCGAAATTTTCGCGGGAACGATCCGTCATTACAACAAGGGTTGGGCGAACGGACATAATTGGGATATCAAGTACTGGGAGATATGGAACGAGCCCGACAACATGAACTGCATGTGGTGTCTCCCGGATGGTGACGGCGGCAAGGGGGCAACGCCCGAAGAGCGCATGGCCGATCTTCAGCGCCGCGAGAATCTGAGAAGAGAACTTTTCGTCAAGTTTTTTGTCACCTGCCTTAAGCGCATTAAGAGCGAGTTTCCCGATATCAAGGTAGGCGGCCCGGCTCTGTGCACATGGCGCGACGACAAGGAACCTGTAATGGTCGATGGAGCGCCGAGCGCTTGGACGCGTAAATATCGCAACACGAGCGCGTACTTTAGGGCGATTCTCTCGGCATGCAAGGAGGCTAACGTCGCGCCGGACTTCATCTCGTGGCATTATTACGGCAAGAATCCCGACGACGTTATGGATGCGATCGCCAAGGCGCGCCGTCTTTGTGATGAAATGGGCTTTCCGAACTGCGAGCTGATTATCAACGAGTGGCATTACCGCGCCCGTTCGTGGGGCGAACTTGGCTCACCCGATCCGAAAGTCCGCCGCTCCGTCTGGACGGGACATGCGTCACACAACGGTATCGATTCGTCCTGTTTCAACCTGACGCTCCTGTCGCGCTTTCAGACTTCCGCGCTTGATCAGTCTTTTTACTACGGATGCAAGAACATCGGAAACTGGGGGTATAAAGATACTTTCGGCGAGAA
>JAGCJE010000032.1 GCA_017648225.1 Kiritimatiellia bacterium
GGGGCTGTTCTTAAGGACGAACTCTGGCTTGTCGGGGCCGATATCGCGGCTTACAAGTTCGGCAACAGATTCAATCATGAACCGAAGAGCATGCGCAAGCTCCTGGTTCACGCCAAGGAAGTTCGCGAATTGCGCCTTAAGACGGAGGCGAAAGGGCTTACGCTTATTCCTCTGAAGGTCTACCTGAAACATGGCCGGATTAAAGTCACATTGGGCGTATGCAGAGGTAAAGCTCTCCATGACAAGCGCGATACCCTTAAGAAAAAGGCGTTGAAGCGCGACCTTTAAAGAGGAATGTGATTTTTGATATAATAACACGATAAGTTTCAAAAGTAAGGAGAATATACAGTTATGTCTATGATGAAGGGCTTTTCGAACGTGTTCCGCATTCCGGAGCTCCGTAAGAAAATTTTTATCACTCTCGGTCTCGTGGCCGTTTGCCGTTTTGTCTCACACGTTCCGACTCCGGGCGTCGATTGGAATGCGCTGCAGGCGATGTTCAAGGGCGCGAGCGGTACAGGCAGAGGCGTTCTTGACTGGTTCAACACCTTTACGGGCGGCGCTCTCGGACAGTGCACGATCGGTACGCTCTCCATTTGGCCTTACATTTCGGCATCGATTGTGATCCAGCTCCTCTCTTCGATGATCCCATCTCTCCAGAAGTTAAAGAAGGAAGGCGAGAACGGCCGTCAGCAGCTCGCTCAGATCACCCGTTATCTTACCATCGTGCTGTGTATCGTTCAGTCCTACGGTATGGTGAAGTTCATGACGAGCCTCCCCGGCGGCGTTGTCGTCGAACCTGGTGTCGGGTTCACGCTTATGACCATTATATGCATGACGTCGGCTTCTCTCTTCATCATGTGGGTCGCCGATCAGATTACCTCGTTCGGTGTCGGTAACGGCGCGTCTTTGATCATCATGATCAATATCACTTCCCGTCTGCCCGACGCCATCTGGGAGGCTTATCAGCGTTACTTCGTTTTGCACAACGCCAGCATGACCGAGCTTATTCTTCTCGTACTCTTCTTTGTCGTTGTCGTTATGGGTACCGTAATGCTTACCCAGGGCGTCAGAAAGGTCGCGATTCATTCCACTCGCCGCAGCGTCGGCGGCGGTAACACCTACGGCATGAAGCAGACGTATATGCCCCTTAAGGTCAACTACACCGGCGTTATGCCGATCATCTTCGCCCAGCCGCTTTTGCAGATCGTTTCCCTCGGCCTTAAGTATGTGGCTTCTGAAGGCCCCGTCCGCAGATTCGCCGACGCGCTTTCGGAGTCTACCTCGTCCACTCATATTCTCATCTATTCCGTTTTGATCGTGTTCTTCACGTTCTTCTGGGTAGCGACCCAGTTCAACGCGATCGATATTTCCGAGAATCTCAAGAAGGACGGCAGCTACCTTCCCGGCGTCCGCCCGGGCCGCGCTACGGCGGAGTATCTCGACGACATGATGACGAAGATTACGATTATCGGCGCTTTCGGCCTTCTCGTCATTGCGATTGTTCCGATGCTTCTTATGGGTCGTCTCGGAATCCCTTACGCTCTCGTTTCGTTCTTCGGCGGCACCTCGCTTCTCATTATCGTCGGTGTTGCGCTTGATACGCTCCGCGTTCTCGAGAGCCATCTTCTCGTGCGCAAGTACGACGGCTTCTTGAGCCACGGCAGGCTTCGCGGCCGCTCCGGAATGTGATTTTCGCGTAGCTTACGATAGACAGACATACGGATTATTTGATATAATCCGTATGTTGTTTTTTTAGGGATAAAATAAATTTTATTAGACAATAAGATAACAAAAAAGGATAAATAACAATGAGCACTAACCGTAGAGATTTCATCAAGGGTACAGCATGGATGGGTGCCGCCGCGGCCCTCGCCGGCGCCGGTTGCAAGAGCAATAAGATTTGCGCTCCCGGTTCGATGACCGTTTTCGCCGATAAGCCTATCAAGAAGCTTCGCGTCGGCTTTGTCGGTCTTGGTATGCGCGGCCCTGGCGCAGTTCACCGCATCGCCAATATCCCCGGCGTCGAGATTGTCGCCCTTTGCGATCTTTACAAGAATCGCGTCGATGCTCAGCAGAAGTTCCTCAAGGATAACGGAAAGAAGCCCGCACGTTCGTATTACGTTTACGAGACGACCAAGGGTCCTTCGAAGGACGAGACGGCCGCGTACCGCGCGCTTTGCGAGAGCGATCTCGACCTCGTTTACATCGCGACGCCCTGGGCGCTCCATACCCCCGTTGCCCTTTACGCGATGGAGCACGGCAAGCACGCCGCCATCGAAGTTCCCGCCGCGATGACGCTTGACGAGTGCTATGCTCTCGTCGAGACTTCCGAGCGCACGGGCCGTCACTGCATGCAGCTCGAGAACTGCTGCTACGGCGATGTCGAGATGTTCTCGCTCAATATCGCCCGCAAGGGTCTTCTCGGTGAGA
>JAGCJE010000199.1 GCA_017648225.1 Kiritimatiellia bacterium
CTTCGCTCGGGCGGCGTTCTGCCGTCTGAACGCGCCGGGGCGATCGAAAGGTGGCTCTCAGGCGATAGCTGGAAGGTGCATGAGCCCGTATTCAAGGACGGTATCCCTAAAGCGGGCGACTACGTCAAGGTGTTGGGAGTTCCCGATCCGGAGGGCAAGGCGAATATGAAAGCGCTCCTGCCGGCGCTCGAGGATGAGTTGAGGCGTATCGGGCTGCAGCACAAAGCCGTCGGCATCAATGAGTCGGTCGGGATTCTCGTGCGAACGAACGATGACGGGAACGAGGTCGCGGAGCATTTGCGATTAAAGGGTTTTAAGGTCGTGTGGGAGGGAATGAGCGCAGTTTCGGATCTGCCCGTCGTGAATGCGCTTGTCGATCTCCTCCGCCTTTCGGAACATCCCGCGGACACCTTCGCCTGGAAAACGGTGAGCCAACTATTCCCGGTTTGTTCGATTTTGTTCCCGCAGGAGAATGGCGATGAACTTTCGGCGGCTTTTGTGTCGAGCATCGTGGCTGCGAACCTTTCACATCAGGGGCTTTCGCGTACGCTTCAGAAGTATTGCCAGTCGCTCTCCGAGGATTCAGCGGGCCTTGATCAGCTTTCAAAGCAACGGCTTCGCGAAATGGTCGCTTTGGCGGTCGCGTATGAGCAACGTAATGCCAACAGGTTCTCTATCGATGGATTCGAGGCGTTCCTCGCCGCCTCGTCAAAGCGCGAACAGGGAACGTCATCAGACGTGGTAAGGATTCTCACGATTCACCGATCCAAGGGGCTGACGCTGGATCGCGTAATTGTTCCGCTTGCCGAGGGTACAACGAAGTGGCTTGCAGATTCTGGTAAACAAGGACTTCTCTATTCCACCGAAGGCGACTGGGTTCTGCCGCATCTGTCGGAGGAAGAGGCGGCGCTGAATCCGGAAACCGCGAAGGCGTTGAGCGAGAGATCCGATGAGAGTCTTCTATCGAATATTCGTACATGGTATGTCGCTTTGACGCGCGCGCGAAAGGCGATGTACATCATTGCGCCATTGGTAGAGCGCAATGAGGAGAAGCCGTTTTTCCGCGACGTCATCGCGTCGGCATTTGCGGATTTCCCAAGACGCAAGTTGGATAACGGATGCGAGATTATCTTCGAGCAAGGTGTCGAACCGGAAATCAAGCCGAAGGATAAGCCCTATTCCGATAATGACGGGAACGGCGGTTGCGTCAAGCATCGATTCTGGCCCCATGAAGAGTCAGCCAAAGCAATCGAGCGTTTGTCTCCGTCCTCGTCAGGTCATCGCAACTTCGCTGTTCCGGCGTCGTATCTTTTCTCCGAGAGCGCTGGAGAAGCGGCTAAAAGGGGCGTGGAGATTCACGGACAATACGAGGCGGTCGAATGGGCGGACGAAGAGACGCTCGCCGCTCTGCCGCAGGCGTTTCATGTCGCGTTTGTAAAGCCCGGCCCGGAGGCGACGCTTTGGCGTGAGAAGAGCTATGAAATCTATCGTGAAGGGGACGGTAAGGGCGAGTGGGAGAC
>JAGCJE010000200.1 GCA_017648225.1 Kiritimatiellia bacterium
GACGACCCCATCGACCTCATCGATGCCGAGATCGAGGCTATCGCCAACGCGACCGGCCTTCTCCCCAACCGCATGGTTATCGGTCTTGGCGCTTGGCGCAAGATCAAGAACCATGCCGAGGTCTTGAAGCGCCAGAGCGGAACGAGCAACAAGGCCGTCTCTCTCGAAGAGCTTGCCGGTATGCTCCTCAATCCGATGATCGACATCCGCGTCGGCGTGATGGCGTACGATACGGCGAAGATGGGCAAGGCCGCCAACAAGCAGAATGTCGTCGGCTCCGAAATCTTCATCTTCCACGGCAACGACAATCCGACGCAGTACGATCCTGGCTTCGCCAAGACGTTCTCCATCGGTGCGAACTCCGTTGAGGACGTTCGCATGTACCGCGAAGAGAAGGTCCGCTCCGACATTCTCGCCGTCGACTGGTCCGAAGACGTCAAGGTCATCTCGACTCTCTGCGCTAAGCGCATTCAGGTGGCCTAAAACCCCTGATGAGGTCAAGAATGGCGGGGTTTAACCGCCCCGCCGTTCAAGACCCCATTTAAAAACGACGCTAAGGGGTTGAAAAACGCGAGCAACATTCAAGACCGATAAGTGGACGGTTTTTCTTCCTCGCGCTCCTATGCCCGTTTTCGTGCGTCTCACGCGATATCTAAAAACCCGACATTTGACGGCTTCAACCCTAACCCCTAACCCCTGACTCCTAACCACTAACCACTACCCCCTAACATGTGGCGCAAAGTAAAAAAAGAAGATTTGTACGCAACTCTCTCCGAGAAGGAAGTTCGCGTATTCGGCCAGAATGAAGCGGCTGACGAATCGGTGATTGAGCAGCAGCTTGAAAACACCGTCTCCGCCGTTCGCGGTTATATCCGCTCCGGGCGCAAGTGTCGTATGCCGAACGACGAGACGCTTCTGCCCGATATGCTCATCGCTCCGGCGATGGATTTTGCCGCGTTCAATCTCTTAAAGCGATTTAACCGCAACCCGAACGAGGCTCGTACAAAATCGTATGAACACGCCCAGACGCTTTTCGAAAAAGTGGCGACTGGCGCAATCTCCCCCGAAGACTACGGCGAAGAACCTGAAGAAGTAGTCCCCGCGACGACTCTTGCCCGTCCGTCCTTTCGCCGCCGCCATCGTCTCTTAGGCCGTCAACACGAAAGCGGAATCTAACCATGGATCTTCAAGAACTTCAGAATAAAGTCGCAGAGCGCATCCGCTCGATTGATTGCTTAGCGTCGCTTCCTATCTTCGAGGAAGAAAAAGGCAACATCATCGAGAATATTGAAAGCGAGATACCGCGCTCTAATTTCTGCATCGTCATCGGCTCGTTTGGCTTTACCGACGAATCTCCCGACTCGTCGCTCTGCTATGGTCGCGCGACGATCACGATTTCCATCTTTGAAGACCCGCTTCTAAACCGCGAAACTTCTGGCCGTCCCACGTATCTTCAGGCGGCGCAGGCGATCGCGAAATCTCTCAAGCTTTTTGATACGGGAGACGGAACCCTAACCTCGCCCGTAATCTCCGAACCCCAGGATCTCGGCGGAGGCGTAATAAGCGCAACCGTCCGCTTTGAAATTAAAACCACTCTTTAACCTAAGTGAAAGGACACTTAAAAATGGCTACAACCCGTCAATCCATCATTCGAGGACCCGGTACCGTCAAGCTCGGCAGCGTTAAATTCTTCGACCAGAGCGGCATCGGAGCCGAGATTGATTCCGCAACTCAGGATATCCAATCCTCCATTTCCGGTAAGCTCGACACAATTAAGACCGACCAGATTGGGAAAATCTCTCTTACCCCCGTCGGCAATCTCACCAAGGAACTCTTGGATGTATTCTATCCTGAATACTTCAAAAAGCCCGTTCTTGGTCAGTCGATTTTTGGTGCTGACGATACCGAGCTTATCGTATCTTCCAAGGCTGGCACTCAGGTAAAGTTCGCCGCCGCCGCGCTCACCAAGTGTCCGGAACTTTATCTTTCGCCCGTCAAGACCGCGTTCGGCTCGATAGAGTTTACGGCACTTCTCCCGAACGGCAAACTCCCCGATGAAGAAGGCGGTCGCCTCTACACGGTCGCGCCCGCCCAGTACACCGACGGCGAAGCGCCGCGCAATGCGCTTTCAGGTTTTCACTATAAGGCCACCTACGGCAGCGGCGAGGGCGCGGTTGTCATTCCTGATACTCTTGACGGCTGGACCATCTCGATTGAGCCGCAGCTTGACGCAGTAACGACTGACTCCCAAGGCACTATCGATTATACGCTCGCTGGTATCAATGTCACCGCGAAGTGTACTCCGCTTGGGCTTTCTGAAGCCGAAGTTCTCTCCATGCTTCCTGTTCTTAAAGGGCGCGGACACTCCACCATCACGAATAAGGACCTCGTTATTTCTTCCGAGGGCGGCTTAACCGTCACGCTCAAGAACGCATCCTTGGTAACTGGTCCTCTTAACTGGGGTTCAACGGCTCTGCGTGTTGGTGAACTTGGCTTTACCGCCCACATCGACACCACATCCGGCGTTCTTTTCTCTGTCGACCTCGCTACTCCTAACTCCTAACCTTTAACTCCTGATGAAAATCAAACTCGTCAACTCCTCCGTCTCTCCTGCCGTCACAACCGTTCTTGTCGACGGCCAGGAGCGTTTTGTCGGAGAAGGTGCTTGGGGCAAGGGTGTCGGTCCCGCTAATTTGCGCATGGCGCTCTCTCCTGGCGTCGTCATGCGCGAGTATGTCGGCGCGGATCGCGTACAGGGCGAACACATCAAATGCGACAAGGGTTCAGTCTCGTTCGATATTGAGCGCATTTTCGAATCCCCCGCCGCCGCGCTTGAATTTATTCGCGGTGACTTCTTGAAAGAGCAGAGTGAAGGAGCATTGATGTTTGACGACGCGGTCGTCTTTCCTCATGCGGCGGTCGCATCTCGCATATCGGCGGTTGTCGGCTGCGCCGTCGCCGTAAGTTACACGATCGAGGGCTAAAGCAAAATGGCTAACGAAGGCGAGATAAATGTAAAGCTTAAGATTTCTGCCGACAACGCCGGCGCGAAATCTGCCGAGCAGTCCGTTAAGAATGTCGGATCTGCCGCCAAAAAGACGGCTGAGAACACCAAGAGCGGCCTTGAGCAGATGCAGGCGGCTACGGGCCGCGTCTCTGGCGCGTTCGAAGCGATGAAGAAGGTCTTAACCGGCTTCGGCATCGGCGGTCTCGTCATGGCCGTTGTCGGTGGTATCTCTAAAATCTCAAGCTCATTCAATCACGCCCAGAAACAAGCCGAAGAATTTCAGAAGATTCAGGACAACTTAAACCGCGAAAAGGCGATCGCGACGCTCGCCAACGACTACAACCGTTTAACCGCAGCGATTAACGCTTCCGCCGCCGCCCAGAATCATCAGATAGAACTCATCGATCAGGAAGTCTCGAACCGTCGCCGCCTCATAAACGCCAAACTCGAAGCTGCGAAGGAAGACGAAATCGCCAAGCTTGACGAGAACGCGAGCGACTACG
Organism: Kiritimatiellia bacterium; assembly: GCA_017648225.1. Taxonomy (GTDB): domain Bacteria; phylum Verrucomicrobiota; class Kiritimatiellia; order RFP12; family UBA1067; genus UBA1067. Next base: position 3,511 of record JAGCJE010000200.1, read on the forward strand.
CCGAAAAGCTCGATGTGATCGAGAAGAAATACGCCAAGCTTAAAGCCGCCCAAGCCGACGCCTGGGCAATTGAAGATTTAACCCTTGAGAAAGAAAAGAAAGAGCGGCAGGCTGAGCAGACAGAGGCGCAGGCCGGAGCGCAGGACGCGGCGACAAAACTCTTGAAAGCGCGCCTTCGCGACCTACGCGGCAAAAAATGGAATGCCGAGATGGAATCCATTCAGCTTAACGACGAAGACAAGACGGGCGCAGGCTCAATCGTCGGTAAAACTTTGGGTCAGCTCTTTACGGGCGACTGGGGCAGAATGTCCGAGGCGAAAACCGCCGAGGGCGACGCGATCCGCCGCGATGCGGCTCAACGAGCCGCGCAGTACGATCTTGAAATCCAAAAACTCGAAGCCGAAATCCAGGCAAGCGAAGCGAAATCGGCGGAACTGCGAAAAGAAGCCGGTCGTATCCGCGAAAAGGCGACCGTCTCCGGTGAGCAGATTGAAGCTGTTAAGCTCGAAGGCGAGACCGCCCGCAAGTCTGCCGCTCGTCAGGCATCATCCGCGGGCGCAGCTCTTAGGAAAAAGCACGATGATGAGGCGGCTAAAAAGGCGAAGGAAGAAGCCGACGCGAAGGCTCACGCCGAAAAAATCTCCGATGCCGAATCAGCAAGAGCCGCATTGAGCCAAAGACGCGAAGAACTTCTCGCCAAAATAAGAGCCGAGCAGGCGAAGAAAGACGCGGCAGGTTTAAGCGTCTACGAAGCCCAAGGCGCGATGGACGCGGCAAGACTCGGCGGTAACACCCGCGCCCAGCAAAACGCTCATACGGCGCTTAAGAACGCGAAGGACGCAGCGCAGAACGTAAACGCTGCCGCCGACAGTACCATCGCCGCCTTAACTGAGACTTTAAGAAGCGTTGAAGCGCGTTTGAAAGCCGCCCAAAACTTCCTTGAGCGCAACAACAAACAGCAGCAGAACGCCTGGAGCGAATCCCCCGCCGGAGAATGACACCACTAACGACTAACCACTAACCGCTAACGACTAACCCCTTATGACGCATAACGAGTACGAGAATCTAAAGCCACGCGAGGCGGTTTCTACCGCCAAAAGTCGACTTTTCTCTTTCACTCGCATCCGTGCGGGTGAAGTGCGGCGATTCTTTCCCGGCTCTGGCGCGAAGATTCATATTGCGAACCGCGATGTCGACACCTTAACTATTCCTGGCGTCCCGAGCGGATATCTCGCGCCGGGCGATGTTGTCACGGCTTCCTATCGCGGCAAAACCGTCTTTCGCGGTGACGTCTCGCAGATTGTCGAGAGTATGAGCCGTGGAACCGACAAGACTCAAACCGTTACTTGCGTGGGTCCATGGTCCAAGATGCAGCGTCTCGTCTATCGCCAGGAATGGTTCACGGGCGGCGGTTACTCCTACTCATCGCGCCTAATCCTCAATCAGACCAAATCGGGCCGCCCCCAAAATCTCAATTCCGAACTTTACGAGATTGCCGCGCACGGTGCGAACGCATGCGGCTATGATGTCAACATTGCCGATATCGCCGTCTCCTCCCAGATTCTCCCGATGGACGAATGCCGCGACATAACCGTCGCCGACGCGATAAAGCGCGAGCTGCGCTTTTTCCCAAAGGCGATGTGCTACTTTGACTACTCCAAAGATAAACCATCCCTTATAATTAAAAAGCCAACCTCCACCGTCAGCGCAATCTATGTTGACACCATTCCGAAGTCCGCCCGCGAATATGTCTACAACGCCCATCCGATAACAGGCGTAGACCTTGAGATTGAAGCGACCGGCTCCATCGAGGGCGTGAACTATCGTCAGATCGCGCATCAGACGGCGGGAGACACTACTGCAGGTAATCCCGACTGCCTTTATGCGACCTTGCAGATTAAAGGCTCAAGCGCCCAGTCGACCCATCAGACTTTCAAATCAGTCACCGAGGATATTCCCGAAGATCTAAACGATATCGACTGGTGGAAAGAGCGCCATCCGCGCCTTGCAAACGCCGCAAGCGATTACATCTACATCAGCGACGCAAAGCGCACCCCCGCCAACTATCCGCGCATTTCCGCAGCTACGGCGGGCGAACTTAAAGAAGCGGGGCTTCATTGTGAAGTGTCGACCTTTACCTGCAAATGCACAATCAAGACGGAAGATGATGTCGAGGAAGATATTTTCTTAACTCTCCAATATCTTACGACCAACGCAACAGGCACAAAAGAAAAGCCTAAGACCTACACGTGGGTAACCGACAGCTCCGCTGAAGGTGGCGAGAGCGTCCCCGAAGGTTTGGCCGCGACCATTCTTGCCGAGCGCAGCGGAAGGCTTCTATCCGAAAAACTCTCAATCCGTCTTGGCGAGACGTTGCCTGTTCTCGGCGACGCGATTGTCGAGGATGAAGGCACCGTATATCTCCAGAGCTTCGACATCGACTGCGCCAATCTTACCGCAGAACTTTCATTCGGAGTTCCGGAATATCTCTCGCCTGAAGATATGGCTTCGCTCCTTTCGGGTTTTCGCAACAAGCGCACGACTTCTTCAAGCTCAATTCGCAGTTCCGGAAAGCCGCCGTCCAAATCTACCGTCGAGATGGGCGCGATTCCGCCGCTTTCGTCTTCCGAGTTTGCGCCTGGCCAAAAAGTTAAAACCTTCATTGGCGGCAAAAGTGGCGGCAAGATAAAACTTGATGCTGAAGGTCTGAAGCCCGGCGAAGAAGTCACGCTCCGCGATGTCAAAACGAAAGACGGCAAAACCGTCAAAGTCCTCTCGTCCGGAGAGATTGATGGTCTTGGCGGCGCGGGTGTTTCGACGCTCAATCTCGCCGATGGAGACGTCAATATCGTCGGCGGGCTTGATATCTCCGTTGAGACGCACAACAAAACCATCGTCATCACCTATAAAAACGGCAAGCCCTCCGACTACAACCCGTCTTCCGGAAGTTCTCACGATCCGTGCGCTCACGACCCGTCCGGAAATCAGGGCGGCGTCTCACCGTCCGACGAGAAAAAAGACAAGGGAGAATCTTCAAACGCTTCCTTTGGCGGCATTCCCGCGATAGATCCTTTCATTCCGCATATTGGAGACAATAATTGCAACACCAACTGTTGAGGTTAACCCATGGCAAAATATAAAATAATCGGTCAACGCTACCTGCGAAAGTATACCGCTGCGCGCTCGACCCCCGTTTATTCCGCCCGCATCGATGTTGAAACCATCGTTGACAGTCTTTGCAATGTCCCCTGGGAAAGAGTAAGCCCCAAGGAGGCTGGCATGACTTACCACACCGACGAGCCCGTCGGCGACGATAAGATAAGCGGCCTTGATATGAATGTCAGAATCCGCGACGGCTTTGACGCGGCTCTCTTTTGCGCCGGGCATACCGGCGGTCAGCACAGAGCCTACGCCAACGCGGCGGCTTACGTTTACGAGCTTCCGAGCGAATTGGTTGGTTTGTCGCTGAAGTCGATCACCTTGAACGTGACGAGCGACCCCTACAACTCGAACGGCGCTCGCATTCACATGCTTACAACGCCATCCCCCGAACTGCCGACAAGCTGCCGAATTTGTCGCGGAGAAGACGAGAGCGGCTCTGTGATCACAGACGGCACTACCTTATCCGCTGTCGCCAAGCGCACCTCACAGACAATCAACGGAACGGAATATTGGTATCCTACATCCGAGGATTGTACTCTTTCCCCCACTGGCGGACTAACTCTCCAAAAATATCTCGTTGTATTCGTCCTCATGGAGAATTACGCCACGGTTCGCGGCAACTGGATTGAAGGCTGCTCTTTTATCCGAAATCTCGCCGAAATCGAAGTCGACGGCGACATTGCCGGTTGGACCGAGGGCGAAACCTACGATCTTACCGTCATCTCCGCAAATCGTGAGTTTAACGTCTGCCGCAACGGCGTCTTGCCGCTTCTTACATCCCAGATAACCGGTCTTAAAACAGTCACCATCCAAAAGACGGGCGATGAGCTCATCGCTTCAAAACTTCTCGGTGGTGGTACGAACGCCGGCAACGCGCTCTGCAAGCTTGATGCGTCTCTTGCATCAGTTGTCGCGGAATTGGACGGACCCGTCACCAGCATTGACGTAATGCAGCCCAACGGCATTCGCTACACAAGCGGCAGTAAATATTATTGGACGGCGGTTCAGTTCGCGGTTATTACCGGCACATTCTCCAAAGGCTCGTTCACCGGTCTTCCTGGCTTTCTTTTATACGACGTCTGGCGCGGCAAAGTGCTTGAGGACATTCCGCTTACGGGCTTTGATTCAAATCTCATATCCGCCGCCCGTAATGGTCGCCTTCGCGGTGGCTTCGCCTACGCGACAAACGGCGACTCATCTTCCACTGTTGTTCGTGTCTGGGCGCTCTTTGAGACCGGGGCATTTGTCAAAAACTCCGCCGTATATCCGTTCGCTTATTTCACGATCGCGCAGGATAGCGGTATTGTCAGCAATCCAGGCCTTGAATCGGGCGTTACATTTTCGCCCGAAACGAAGTGTCACTATATTGTCCAATCGGGCGCCGAAGAAAGCTTTATGTATAACATGGCTGAGGAGTTGTACCTTGACAACGGCAAGATAATGCGTGCTGCGGGCACTTTCACGAACCATTTTCCAGCATCTGGCGTTGCGTACGAGGGTACAATCAACGCGATACGCCCGCTTAGGGCGATGAAATACGGAGAATATCGTTTTATAGTTTCAGGTAAACTTACAAGCGTCGGCGGCAAGGCTTGCAAAAACTGCGCCATTATAACCTTCACCACTTCGTCCGCAACGGTAACTGTCCCCGCGTTCGATGAGATCATCACCCCTGACACTTATGAATCTTTCAGCGTCTCTCACCAGTTAAGCTGCCTTGCCGCCAACGGCGGAGGAACTTATTCTTGGAATTGGGGAGAAGATGGTAATTATCTCGTCTCTGGCGCGTTCAACGCCCTTGACGGAGATACAACATTCCGAAAAGCTGTTGAGATTACAGGCTCTGAGCGCACAACAAGAGCGGCTCTCGCCGATGTATCAAGAGTTATCGGAGCCGCGCCGGTTTACGGAGGACAGATTATCTACGCTCAAGGCTCCCAAAAGAGCGGCGGTCTTGAGGTGTTCGATGTTGCCGACTTGCACACCGATATTACTGCCGCAGAGTCCGCCGTTGGTTTGCGCACCCTCTATGCCAAACTCTACACGAATAAGCTTTACAACATATCCCAAAGCGTCGTCGGCTCTAAAGAGCGCATCGGCGCGGGCTTTGTCGTCAAGACCGGCGCTGTCACGGTTAACGCTTTGAATGGAACGACATATTCGGAAGTGTCGGTCCCGATATGGCAGATGTCGCTCGCCTCGCTTGTAGTTCCGTTCTCGGTCCCTCAAGACTTTAGAGCGACGGGAATACGCCTTGATTGGCCAAAACTTACCGCGACTGGCGGCAAGCTCAATGTATGGCTGAAGCGCGACTCCTATGTCAGCGAAATGCCCGACTTATCCGACGCGTCTTTTTACCTTGCCGATCGCCCGGCAATTGACGGCTGGGAACTTCTCGGTACTGTCGACAGCGGCAAAAGTTCATCATCTTTCGCGCTTGAAGCGCTTGCCGGGTATTGCGCGACGCTCATGTTTACGGCGTTTATCTCGCTCGACGACCTCAACCCGTCCGACGCGATGACGATGCCCCAGGGCGTCGCGACAGCGCTGGATGTAAATTCCATCACCGGCGACGTCGCGGGGCTTGATACGACCTGGAAACCCAACATCACCCTCATAGGATAAAACAATGAAAAAATACCTCTTACTTGCATTTGCTGTTTTTGCTCTTGCGTCTTTTGGCGCGGTGAATCTTAAATGGACAGTCGAGACATCACGCCTTGAACCGGTCACGTTTGACGCGGTTCACGGCGAAACGCTCTCTCTTGAAGCCGCCTTCAAGAGCTATGGAAAGCCCCTTGAACTGTCGGACAAGACGTTCGAAATCTTCTATCAGACAAACAAGATGGAAGCGGCATGGTGGCGCGCCGAAGCTTCGGTATCATCGAACTCCGTCACAGCTCTCTTTACGCCTGAAATGGATCCTGGCGCGTCTGTTGTTCATGGTTTTCTCGGCTCGACCGGCGACATCTACCGCGCAGCCTTTACGATCCGTTTCCGCAACGGACCTGGCGCGAAGCCCAACGAAGTGCCGTTCCCCGTCAGGACATTGGACCTCGCCACCGTGGAGCTTAAGAATATCGAAGCCTCGCCATTGGCGACGAAAGAATATGTCGATATGTCGGTTACCGGTTCGAGCACTCCTTTAACATGGGATAATATCTCCGATAAGCCAGGATGGATAACTTATTCTAAACCCAAGTATTCTGCGGAAGAAGTTGGAGCATATCCCGAAAAATCAGGAACGCAGCTCGAAGGTCAAGTCGCGACGATCGGAGCGCACCTCAATACCGAAGACGCCAAGTTTATCGTCACCAACTACAACAGCTCGACAAAGATTCCCGCAGCTCACGTCCAGATCCGCCAGAAGAATGCCGAGACCGGAGAGTTTGAATGGCTGCATATCTGGAACGAAATGACGCGCTGGAATAAGTTTACAGGCCTTAACTTTGATTGGGATAAATGGCCTGGCTTTAACTCCTGGCGAACCAATATCGAAGATCAGATTTCCGCCCGCGCCGTAAGAGAATACGCTTTTTACGATGGCGTAACCGGCGATGTCGCGCCCGACGGTTACTTTTGGGTAGGTCAACCTAAAATAGCCATTTGCGCCGGTGCGAGTTATCAGCGATATGTAAACGGCAAAAATGCAATCTGGATTCTTGAATCCAATGGAATGATTGCCGACATCAACGGCACAACCAACGGATATTTCAGAATAAGCGACGCTGAAGGCAAGACGCATTTTGAAATCGTAAAAGGAGATAAGCGCACCGTTTACGCTAAACAGTATGCGTTTAGGTCCGAAACCATAATGGGCGTTCCGCATTATTTCACCACCTACGCAATAACCAACGCCGTATCATCCCCAATTGCGCATGTCTCCGTCGAAGGACTTGTGCCTGGCGCGTTCGTTCCCGAAAACGACCCGAACTGCGCCGCGAACATAAAATGGTCTTCGGTTCCCGGCGGCTACACTCTTGAATGGTGGCCTAAAGCGGATTATCCCTCAATGTTTGTTTACGCCGATTATGAGATTGGCGGCGAAACCTACATCCGCAACACCGCGCCTGTTTCAATGCAGACAATCGTCATCGACGGCAAGAAATATAAAATCGGCGTAAGTACCGTCAGCGGAACAAAAGTTTTAAGCTTAACGGAGGTAGAGTAAAATGTTTGATTTTATTGATACGGCTTGTGTCGAAACGACATGCTTCATAATGAACATGTTTTGTTTTGGCGAGGAGTTTTACAACGAGACGAATACTTTTATTCTCTCAAACGGCGTACGTGGGGTTGTTGCGAATGTCTGTAGCGGTGCAAGGCTCTTTGCTGTTCTCGTATTCTTATCTCTTTTTTCCATCTTCACTAAGGAGAAAAGAGGTTGGGTATACCTCGCCTTAAGTTTCCCGGTCGCTATGCTCTTTAACGCGTTTCGCTGCATGCTCGTAATTGGCCACGGAATCGCGTTTCACGACACGGTAGGCTTTATCCTTTTTTCTGTGCCGATACTATTTTATGCGTTCGCTCCGGATTTAAGGTTTAAGCACAGTAAAAAGATAATGCTTTTATTCCTTTCTTTATCTGGAATATGGCTTTCTACGCCCGCTTATGCCAACGGCGTAAAAGTCCGCATCGGCTCTATCCGCTTCCCATACACCGATATTAAGGTAAGATACCTCTATGATGCAGGCTCTTATGTCACCAACGACCTTGTTCATGTCGAATGGACGCGCTCGCCTGTCGTTCCAGAATCAGCGGACTTTATCGGTGCTTATCGCCATATCGACAGCACCAATGATACCGACTGGGCTATCTTCTATGAATCAGACTTTATCCGCTCCAAAAGTCCGCTTGATATACCGTTCAAGAATGCCGTATCTAACGATTTTCAGTTCTTTACGACATTCACGCCCGGGCCGACCATCCACACAAACGGCGTAGCCGTGATCCTTTGGCAGCTGAATTTTAAAGGCGAGAGTGATAAGTGCGTCCCGTTCAGAACCGGCATTTACAGCGACGGAGTGCGCCTCGCGCCCAATAACGGCATCACCAACGGTCCTGCTGCGTCTAAAACAACAACAAACTATGGAGAGGTTATATACGCATTATGAATTACACAATTTTTATAACGGCGGCTCTCATGGCCACAATAGCTATCGCCGAGACTAACACCACCGAGAATATCGATGTTGTAAAACTCTTGGAAGCTAAATATCAGCGCGATATGAAGACATCCGAAGGTCGCAAGTTTTGGCACGGCAAACTCGTAAGCCACATCGCCGATCCATCCAATGTCGTTGTGATCACAACACATGAAGACGGAAAGGTGTTTAAAGATGCGGCCAAAGTTGTCCGTCCGATTGATAGCGTCAACGCTGCCAACAAGCGCCTTAAGCGCACCGTCAACAAGAAAGGCGTCCCCAAGCGCCTTGCCGACGCCCGGCAACGCCGCGCCGACGAGGTCAACATGGGTCCTACAAATGTAACTGTAACAATAACCGCTGGAGGTACAAAATGACAAAACTTCTCTCGTTCTTATCCTCAATCGGCTCTGCCATTGGAGGTTGGTTCAACTGGAAAAACTCTCCGGTCGCCCAGAGACGCGCTGCTGAAGAAGATATCGCCAAGCGTGATGCTGAAGTAAAGGCGGCAACCGACGAGATTAAGGATGCCGTTTATTCTGCCGACGATACGAAACTCAACGAGATCGTAAGCCGCCTCATGAAGCCGGTACTCATAATCTCAATTGCGCTCACCTCGCTTGTCGGCTGCATCTCAAAAACCGAGACCGTCTACATCCCGACCGACCGCAAAATCGAAAGCTGCGTCAACTCTCTCGGCATATCCTGCAAGGCTGTTCCTGACGCGGTGATGGTTGAAATGCTCGAAAAGATTCAAGAGCTTGAAGAACTCAGGCGCGAAATGAAAATCGATAAAAGAGTTTCTAAGTAACAACAAAAACGAAAGGTAAAAAAATGAAAAAACTATGGAATAAAATCTGTTCCTGGTTCTCGGCGATTTTCTGCCGTGAAACGGTCGCCAAGGTATGGGAGATTATCTTCGGCAAGGTGAAGACCTCGATCGGCGAACTTCTCTCTGATCCTGCGTTGATGAACCAGGCTTTTGAACTCTCCAAGTCGCTCGTCACGAAAGACGGTACTGCTTCCGAAAAGGCGGACGCCTTCAACGCGCAGCTTAAAGCCTGGGCGATTGCCGAGGGTTACGAAATCGGCACGGCGGCATTGAACGCGATCCGCGAAACCGCTTATGCGGCGGTTAAAGCCGAATGCGAAACTTGTAGCGATTGCTAAATCATTCTCCCTCTTGGGGCAATCAATAATGATCAGGTGGTTTTGCTACATTTAACACCGCGCCCCAAGAGGGCTTTCTAACTCCTTAAAAGGATTTCTCATGACACCGACCGAAGCGTTACTTAGAAAAAACCTCGTCACTTCTGGCTTATCTTCCGCAGAATGGACCGCCATGTCCGCTGCTGTCCGTGATCGGGCTTTCTTTTCCTCGCGCATCGAGTCGGTGAGATTCCTTGAAACATGCCGAACGCGCATCGCCCAGCTCCTCGATGGCGCGAAAAATAAAGACGGCGCGATAACTTCACGCGCTCAGGTAGTCTCCGACATAATGAGAGCCGCCCGCGACGCGGGAATTTCCCAGGGCACAGAATCACTGAAAGACCCCGGAAGTGTCGCCCGCGCAAACGTCATTATCGACACCAACGCCGCCATGGCGGCTGGCTACGCGAGAGCCGAGCAGTCCAACACTCTTGGCGCCCGCTTGGCGTTCCCTGCCCAAGAGCTCGTCCGCGTCGAGGAGCGGATGGTACACCGTCAGTGGCGGTCAATTTGGGAGTCTAAAGGCGGCAAAATATACGAGGGCAAAAGGATGATTGCTCTCAAGGAAGACCCTATATGGATTGCCATCTCCGCATTCGGTCATCCTTATCCGCCGTTCAACTTCAATTCAGGCATGGGCCTTGAAGATGTATCCTACGACGAAGCCGTCAAACTCGGTGTCATAAAGGACGATTATCAACCCCCGGATAAATCCCCCTTAAAGGCTTTCAACGAGACCCTTGAAGCCGACTTGAAGATGGATTACAAAAGCGACACTATGAAATATTTAAAAGATACTTTTGGTGAGCAGATTATCTATCAAGATGGCAAGGCTATGTGGCGTAGCCAATTCGTTCGTGATTGTATTGAAAATAGTTATGGAGAAAACGGGCGTTTGATGAAATTGGGAAAGATAACCAATGAAGCTTTTAATAAAGTCCCGGAAGAATTAAAAGATGTTTTTAAGGGGAGTAAAGACGAGCGCATGGGATTGACAATCACAAAAGAGCTTGCAACCCACATAAAAAAGCATGAGCATTATAAGATAGATCCTCGTTCTTCAAATATACCGCTAATGCCCGAAGATCTTGATTTAATCCCAACTCTTTGGAGGTCTCCGGATAGAGTTACTACAGACCCGAAACATCCTGAAGGTCCAGTATTCGAATTAGATACATCTGATGGAGGTGTTTTGAGACTGCCGATTATCAAAATTGGAAACACCATTACTACAGGAACTTTATACAAGAAAAAAAGATAAAAATGACGGATACGTGGGCGCGCCGATGTCTCGAATTGACTGGCATCCACCTCCTATATATCCGTCGCACAAATTATATCACTTTTTAGACTTGAAAGGCAACCGCAAATGATAGGCTCTATCAACTTTGATTTACAGTCTTTTGAAGCCTCTCATAAAGAGGCTAAAAAGGTATATCAAAAACTCGATGAGACCACCTCCCGAAAGACCTTGATTGAGGCGGGAAACGAAGGTCTCTTAAACGCGCTTTTAAAGCACTTTGCGATGCGCGAAAAAGAGCCCCGGAAAAGCTCTGGTTTTCCCTGTTTCGGCCAGCAATATCCGAAGCGCTATTTCTGGCGCGGAACGCGCGGCCTTTCAGTCTCTGAAAAAACCAGAATAACGCTCTCATCCCCCTCAAGAATGGAGGGGCAGGTGTCGGTAAATTCTCCCGCCTTAGCTCACAAGCTTTCAAGTAATCCGCCAGAGATAAAACCCAAAGGCGGCAGACGCCATCTTGCCATCCCCGCAAGCCCGATAGCCGCTGCTTGGGACGGGATGCCGCGAGACTTCCCAGGCGGCTTGCGCTTCGCTTTTTCTTTAACCCCCGACGGTCACTGGCTCCCCTCGCTGGTCGCAGCCGCCAACTATAAAAAACGCCTTGAGGACGGCAGCGAGAGAAAGGGTTTCACCAAGAAAGGTTCTATTAGGGGCGCTAATGCTGGTGCAAACGATGTCGCTTACTGGCTTGTTCATAAAGTCAAGACTCGCCATGATCCTAACGCGATGCCGACAAGAAGCACACAACACGATGCGGCGACCGCCGCAGTCAGAACGGCAGTCCGCAAACTGCTCACCCGATGAAACCTTTCGCCGTCGGCGATTCGGCTTGGAGTCCTTGGTTAACCTCTCCTTGCTGGATCGCCGACGGCACACTCTTAAAGTCAGGTAAAATTAGAGTTTAACACCCCTTAAAGGGCAATAAAAAAAGCGCCTTTAAAGCGCCCAATTAAATTTCCCATATCAATTTGAAATCGCCCTAAATCCGCTGAAAATTTCCCAACACCCCAGACGCGGGCTTTTTTACCCCCAACCTGGATCGCACCCCCGCCAATTCGGGCTAATCCGCCATAAATCCACCTTTTTCCCATTTCCCACTACCCCCTTGAATGCTTAAAAGATGATATGATCAAGGCGAAAGGCATATACGATCATGTTGGACGGTCGTGTTCGTTAGATTTTTTCACCAAGTGGCGTGGGACACAATGGAAGATGTCCAATTTGTATGGCGAACTGCTCAAGAATTATCAGAAAGAGTGCAAATAGGAGAGTTCGAAAGTAGTGGGGCACATTCAGTTCTTGTTCATCTGCACCGGCGTGTATGCGGTTCTGATAATGTCGGGATTGATGCGCGTGGAGAATCGCAGCATGATGCCGAGTCCGGCGAAAGGGCGGTGCGCGATGAGCGTGTCCAAGAAATTCTGCCGCGCCGAGTATGATAACCTTATCGCATGGCTCGACGCGAACTGCGGCGAGGCGGTGCTGTCGAGAGTCTTGCCTTGGGATGAAGTGAAGTCTTGGCCGGGCTGTATTGTCGCCATGATGGATTACGAAGCAGTGGCCGCTTTGCCGGAAGATGCCGCGTTTGCGCACGAGTGCGCATCTGGAACGAGGGCTACAGATTCTGGTGGCTGCTTTCAAACATCTGCCGCGTACCAGAACCCATCCCATGCCGCGGCAATGTCGGTATGTGGCAGCTGCCAGAATCTCTCGCGGCAAAGTTGAGGCGGCAGTTGACCAGCTGTTGTTACCACCGCATTTTGCGAAATGCGGTGGTAAGAAGGCTGTATCCAATGCTGACATGATAGCGGGATCGTATGATTTTGGACTCAGTGAGTTCAAAATTCGGAGAAGGAGTTAATTTGCGAAAGTTTGTATCTCTTTTCTGCAGATCTTAAGCAGTTGCCAATTGTGGACTCGCTGAGTCCACAATTGAGGATGATTATTTGGTCGGGCGAAACCCGATAATTTCCCGTTTGTTAACGATTATCGTAATCCTTTGCTCGCCGAGGCTATGAAAATTCTCGGCATGGTCAACAAGTATAATCGCGGCATTGCCAAAGCTAACAAGGAATTGGAAAAGAATGGGAATCCCAAGGCGCAATTTGATGTCAATAAGCTGACGGAGTTTCGGGTAACGATAGTGGCAAACGGTAAAAGTGGCACGATGAATGATGAAAGTGGCACGATGATAGATTATGCTAAAGTTGCTAAAAATACTGAAATAAGTGTTGAAAACAGTCAGTTAGATAATGAAAGTGGCACGATGAATGGTGAAAGTGGCACGATGATTTTGGAAAAAGCCAAATTGTATGATATTCAGAGTCAAGACGATGCTGTTTTCGCTGTAGTTGCTGATTCTCCAGGTATCAAGAAAGATCAGATATTTTTGCGGGTTCAAACTTCTATTCGTTCTGTGCAACGTACATTAGACAGATTGGCAAAAGCTAATAAACCTAAATTCGGCAGTTGGATGCTGAGAATCGCCGTTTGAGGCAATAGATTGATGACCGCTTCCTTTGCTTCGGGAGCGGTTTTTCGTTTCCGACTTAGTTTTCTTCAGTCGATTTGTGTCAGTGGCGTTGGAAGCAGGCCTTTAGCCCTGTTTCCACCTAACCATTTTCGAAAAGCAGCAAGAATTATAAGCTCCCAGGCGCGATTAAAATCCAACTGCTCCGCAATTGCAGAAATTCGTTTCATAAACTCACCAATTCGCATGAGAGAAGATTGTATCTCGGTTGCCTTTAGATGTGTGGACGTTAGACGCAAAAGTCGCTTGCGCCCGCTGACGACGAGGCGACCGACAATGCCCATATACATCGGACGGGAGGTCGTCGGTTCCAAGTGTCTGTCGCCGTCCGCCAATCGGCAGAAGATGTTCCACCAGTTGGCGACGATGGCGATTAGACGGGCGATTGCACGGCATGGCTTTAAGTCCTTCGTTACGAATCCGCCCCAGCCATACTGATTCTTGTATTCGTCGAAGTTGTTCTCGCAATCGCCTCGGTCGCGGTAGACTTGCTGAAGCGTTGCGGCATCAAGTTTTTCGTCGTTCGTGACGAGTGCACAACAATCCCAGTATCTGCCGACCTTGTCCTCAACGAAATCAAACTCCGTTTGTACAAGCATGAGTGCATTCTTCTTAGGCCGCCCGCGCCTTCTGGGCTGCGTTGCAATTGCGATGCGCTTAACATCCTTAGACGGTCTGCGAAGCAAGATGCAACGACGAGGACGTTCCCAGCCGCCGAGCTGGATCTCACTTTCCATTGCTTCCCATCCGTCTTGAGCTTCAACCCAACCGTGACCGTTTTCGTGCCGCCGAAAAAGCGCGAAAACCGTCTTTGTGCGACGGAGCTTGAACAGATACTTTAGGTCGCGCCGTTCGGCTTCACACATATTCTCGTCTCCGCCATAGCCTACATCTCCCCGTAGGAGACGCGGTTTCTTTTCATCGGAAAGATTGTCGATGATTTCCCAAAGACGCGGCATACTGCAACTTCCCGAGTGTTGCTTTCCTGATTGTACATCAACTCCAAGCGAAATACGGATTGATCCAATGAAGTAGGAATGAAAGTTATGACTCGGACGCCCTGGCTTCTGGGGATTATAACCTATTTCCGCACCCTCCTGATGACCGAAGATAGGTTTTACCGTATTGTCGATATCAAGGACATATTGATGCTTAAGAAGCTTATCAAAGACATCCTTTTCATGCCGCGCAAGCCAATTACTCAACTTTTGTTCGTCTGTGGCTTTGAGCGCACGGCGTACACTGTCCTCGCTGACGATTTTTCTGAGGCCAAGTAACATTGGAAGCACAACGTCATTGCGCAACCGGTTGATATGGACATACCGCGTGAAACCGCAGATGATCGCAAGCACTGCGGTGCCTACGACATCGCGGACCTCTGGAGCGTTTGGACTTGTATAGTGGAATGGTGCGTCCTCAACGAGGCGATCAAAAAGCCCGCTCGTCTTCAGGTAGGACACAAAGTAGGCGAGCCCGCCCCACGGTGTGACTTGCGACTCGGGGTTCCAGCTCACGTCTAGTTTCCCGCCAAATGCAGGAATGTCAAAAGTTTGTGTAGGC